>JAEZLG010000239.1 GCA_023435855.1 Bacillota bacterium
ACTTTGCTGAGTAAGGGCTTTGGCAGACACCGAGGCTCCATACGTACGCGCATGGTGCTGATTTACTTTGCAGTCACCGTGTTTACCATGGTTGCCACCAGTGTTGTGGTATCCGCCATCATGGGGAACTTTCTTGTTTCTCAGCGTACGCAAACGCAAGCCAAGGAAACCACGCAGCTTGCTCTGGAGATTACGCCTGAGCTCCTTAAAGGGGACCCGGAGCAGCTTTTTAGTTTTCTTACATCGCGGGCGCAAACAATGAACGGCCGCGTTTTAGTGTTGGATACCGATGCCGTGGTGCAGGCGGATTCCGCTTCGCAGCAAAACGGATATTGGCTGCCGTACCGCGAAGTACGCGATATTCTGGTGAATGGTGCAGAAGCTTCCTATGGGTTTCATCGTATCTCTCGCGTCTCTGAGGACTTCGAAATTTTTGGCATAAATGACAGACAGGTTTGGGCTGTTTATTATACCGCACCTATTACGAACAACGGCATGCATGTTGGTGTTATCCTCTTTTCGGCACTCATTCAGGATGTGCAAAACAGCGTGAGCGACGTAATTGGGAAGATCGTTGTGGTGTTTACCGCGGTTGCGCTTATGACAGCTGTAATAAGCTACATGCTTTCAGGCTGGCTCTCCAAGCCCATTGTTGAGCTAACCTGTGCAATACGACGCATGGGTACGCAGGGCTATGGTGTGCGTGTAGACGTGACAGGCGGAGGAGAAATGGCGGAACTCTCTAATGCCTTCAACCGCATGAGTGAACGTATCGATGCACACGACAAAGTGCGCGACGAATTCATTGCCAATGCTTCGCACGAGTTGAAAACACCGCTTTCCGCGATGAAGCTGCTTTCGGAGTCCATACTTTATCAGGAGAATCCCGATCCGGCCATCATGCAGGAATTCTTTAAGGATGTAAACCATGAGGTGGACAGGCTCTCTAACATCATCACGGACCTTTTGCGTCTGGTGCAAAGCGATGCAGAGCATCCCGTAGTTAAAAAGGAACCTACAAGACTCGATGCTTTGGTACAGCGCATAGTGAACCGCCTGCGACCGCTTGCAGCTAAAAAAGGCATAACGCTTCGAGTACAAGTCGAGCCTGTCACCGTACCTATCGAGCCCAATCGCATTGAGCAGGTGGTAACCAACATCGTGGAAAATGCCATTAAGTATACCGATTCCGGAAGCGTCAGAGTATCGGTATCGCAGGAGCATACCGACGCGGTGTTCACCGTGAAGGATACGGGCATAGGTATCCCGCAGGAGGCGCTGCCGCACCTGTTCGAACGCTTCTATCGCGTGGATAAGGCGAGATCGCGAGACACCGGAGGTACCGGGCTTGGCCTTGCTATCGCAAACAGAATTGTTACGCTGCACGGCGGCTACATTGAAGTGGATAGTATTGCCGGCAAGGGCTCCGTGTTTACGGTGCGCCTTCCGTTTGCACCCGTCTGTAGCGAGAAGGATGCGCACAAGGAGAAAAAGCAATGAAACGGTATCGTATCATAAGAGGATTTATACTTCTTCTATGCTTTTGCATGGTGCTTTCCGGCTGCGCCATTGGCGGTATCCGTCAAAACCCCACAGATATGGACCTTCCGCAGATTGACCCGGAGGACGGCGTATCAAGAGACAAAACAGTCACGCTTTATTATCGGCTTACCAACGAAAACTATTTGGTCGGCATCACGCGCAGTATTTCCGTGCGCGCCAACGAGCGCGTTGAAAAGGCCATGATCCGCGCGCTGTTAGGCGGCGTACCGCTGCAGGCTCTTTCGAAGAATGTATCGCCGCTATTTCCGGAGAATACATCCATCGTCGATGTAACGGTCGTAGGCGGCATCATGTATGTAACGCTCTCCACCGAGTTTTTAGATACCTCAGTTTATGACGAAAAGCGCGCAGCAGCTGATTTTTCCCTCTCAAGCAATACGATTGACCAACAAACTCACGACCTCATGGTGCAGGAGGCCTACAATGAACTATTGCTCACGCGCAAGCTGGCCGTATATTCACTTGTCAATACCATCACACAATTGAGTTCCGGCATACGCGTGCAGGTGCAGGTGGACACAACCGGCACGGGTTCGGGCGACCGCATCAAATTGAGTGATCTGGGGCTAAACGCAGGGGAAGATGCGGATTCTCAACTTCTTGAGCCTATGCGCTTCGTGGAAGACTATGTAGTGACACCCGGGATTATTGCAGAATGCGTTCTCACTCGTCTTGTGAACGGTGAATACGAGCTTGCCTATCCCTTGTTTTCCGAGGATGACGGCAGCGGCATCCAAAAACCGCAATACGCAAACTTCGAAACAGAAATGCTGTCTCTTGGGTCGCTTGAAAGCTTCACCGTACATGGATTCTCTTTGGGCGAGGACGAAGCCTATGCGCGCATCAGAGCCGATCTTAAATTCCTCTACGTGAACGGAGAGGTTGTAGAGTTGAAGAATAGTACGCTTAAGCTTAAACGCGAGGGCGATTTATACAAGCTCGGCTACGGAACGCTGCTCGATGTATTGAAAGGTCAAGAATGAAAGCCGAACGGATGAAACAACACAGTAAAAGATTTTTAGCACTGGTGCTCACGGCGGCACTTTTATCGGGATGCACGGGCACGAATGAAACTGACTTGCAACTTACACTCTCAAACAAAATGCCGTCTAAACTTACGCGCGATTTAAACCGCGAAGCGAGCTTTGATGCTGAACTCTATTTTGTATCAGAGGATGAGCGCAGCCTTAGTGCAGAAACACGTACAATCGTGTTGAGCGGCAGTGTGAGCCGTGCGGAAGCTGCGCTTCGCGCTATGGAGGATGGTCCCGTCAGCGGCGTATTGTCAGCTTCTGTTTCAGAATCACTTAGCTTTTCCGGCATTGAACTATCACAGGATGCATGCAATGTATACTATACGGGTTCTGTTGCAGATAACAGGGAATGGCTAATCCTACGTGCAGCCGTCGCCGCAACTGTATATGCTGCGGAAGGTATTAGCGCAGTCAACGTATTCTTAAACGGTATGGTACCGGGATATTCCGGCAGGCCGCTAGGTTCACTATCGCCCATACCCGGTGCACTGGATACTTATCTTTCCGAGCTCAAGCAGCGTTATGAGCTTATGCCGCAGGAACCCACGGAGGCAGGCGGTCGCGAATCAAACATCGCTACGCTGTATTTTGCGAATATGGGTAATGACTTTTTGATTGCACGCAACCGAAAAGTCGCATATGATTTATCGCTTAGCAATGCCGATATCGTAAAGCTTTTGCTTGACGAACTTCGACAGGGCGATACGGGTACAGAGAGCCTTGAGCCGGTGCTCCCTGCTGATTTGCAGCTTGCGCAGGACCCAAATATCGTTTATTTGAATGATCCGGAGCTAATGCCAACACCTACCCCAACACCTGATAGTACATCGGGGGATAATCCTGACGCTTTACCGATGGAACCCGTTGTAGATAAGGACAGGGACGAACCCTGTGTCATAGAGCTTACCTTTGCGGAACCCGCAATGGAGTATGACACGAATATGATGTGCGGGGCTATTACGCTGATGCTTACGGGTTATCTTCCCAAGGTCAAAGGTGTTAAGATATCCATAATTAAAATTGCGGACAATGGCAGGAAGGCAGCACGTAACCTATCCGAAAACGAGTATTTTGTACGCGGCGATTTTACGCATAGAATCGGCTTCGGCATTTACCTCGCGTTTCCCGATGCAGAGAGCGCCGTGCTTGACAGGGTACAGCGTATTGTGGCTTCGGGAAGTGTGTACGACCCGGACGCACGTCTTTTTGAGCTCTTTCAGGGACCTGCAGATCCCGGGCTTATGCACTCCGGGTTTACCGCAACGGATGTGCTCGACGTTTATATTATCGACAATCTCGCCGTCGTGAATTGGAAGGCAGGGTTTGCACAAAAACTCGAGCAGCTTGCGCAAACACAGCAGACGGATGCAATACACGAGGAGCAAGACGAGCTTTTCATCTTCGGCGTCGTTAATACGCTTACGGAAATTCCCGGCGTTGAACGCGTCTGGATGCTGGAGGATGGGCAAAAAATCCGCACGGTGGCGGATCTGTATCTTGGAAATGCATTATTAAGAAACCCGGGTATACTCATCGATGTGGTTACCCCTTAAAGTAGGATATGAACGATCTGAACACGTTAAAAAACAAGGTTGTCGTCGGCATGTCAGGCGGTGTAGATTCCTCCGTCGCAGCACTGCTATTAAAGAAGCAGGGCTTTGATGTCGTAGGCGTTTTTATGAAAAATTGGGAGGAGACAGGCGACGATGGCGTTTGCACCGCTGCGGAGGATTACGACGACGTACGCCGCGTATGCGACGCAATCTCCATCCCGTATTACACTGTCAATTTCACGCAGGAATACCGCGAAAAGGTGTTTTCCTATTTTCTTTCGGAATACGCGGCGGGACGCACGCCGAATCCCGATGTATTGTGCAATTGCGAGATAAAGTTCAACGCTTTTTTGCGCTTCGCACTTTCTCTGGAAGCATCCGCGCTTGCGACCGGTCATTACGCGCAGCTTCACAAGGAAAACGGCGCTGTAACACTTTTGCGTGGTGCAGACGCAGGGAAGGACCAAACATATTTTCTTGCGGGGCTTACACAATCACAGCTTATGTCCGCACTTTTTCCCGTGGGCGGTCTTCAAAAAAAAGAGGTGCGCTCGCTCGCCGTTGAGGCAGGACTTTCCAACGCTCTAAAAAAGGACTCCACGGGCATCTGTTTTATCGGCGAACGCGATTTTAAGAGCTTTCTGATGCAATACCTACCCGCGCAGCCAGGTGACATGATAACGCTAGACGGCAGTATTGTCGGCAGGCATGACGGTCTTATGTACTATACGCTTGGCCAGCGGCGGGGCTTAGGCATCGGCGGTCAAAAGGAAGGCAGCGGCGAAAGCTTTTTCGTAATTGCTAAGGATATGGCTAAAAATCGCCTCATCGTACAGCAAGGCGAACAGGACGAACTTTACTCGCTGGGGCTAACCGCAAGCAAGGTGAATTTTATTTTGGGAAGCCCTCCAGCAAATAGCTTTTCTTGTACGGCGAAGTTCCGCTACCGCCAAAGCGACCGTCGCGTAAAGGTTACAATGCACGGCGACGGCTGTACGGTGGATTTTTTAGAGCCGCAGCGCGCAGTTACACCTGGGCAATGGGCTGTGTTTTATGACGGAGATGTATGCCTTGGCGGAGGGCCGATCGATGAAACGCGCCCTCTTAAAGAGATAAAATTTCCTGTGTAAATGCGCTGAGCATAGTCCGCAGCATTGTGCCTAACTATATATTAATAGGAAGCGATTATACAAACATATATAGGATGGGGATTGAGCGGATGAAACGGATATGATTTAAGGGGTTGTTACGTTGTAAGAAATAAAATGACCCCGCTTCTTTTTACGCAAGCGGGGCTCTTTGTTTTGCTTACCTTATCTGTGAAGCAAGGATTCAAAGACGGGCAGATAAATGTCAGCATTCCCGCTTGTATGAAACTCCACCTGCGCGCTGCCGGTATCATTTAAAAGGCCTTGATCGGCGAGCACGCGCCCGAGTTGGCGGACGGTGGCAGCGTTGCCGTCGTAAAGCCGGCATGCACCTTTGAAGTGGGTTGCTGCATATCTTGCTATTGCGCTGCCGATAAAAACGTAATGTGTGCAACCAAGTACAATGCCGTCTATTTCCATACCATGGTAGGGGGATAAATAGCAGTCGAAAAGATCGTCAAAGGCGTCATCCTCAAAGACATTATTCTCGATTCTGTCCACAAGCCCTGGACAGGGTACGTTGATGACGCGGGTGGGATCCGGCATGCGATCTTGCAGGTCAAGATAGCGCTTTAGCTTTGTGGTAGCCAATGTAGCCATCATAAGCACCTTGCCCGTGCCTTGTGATGCACACGCAGGTTTGATTGCCGGTTCAACGCTCACCACGGGGACTTCGAGCTTTTCTCGTATTTGGCGAATGCAGGTAGCGGTTGCGGTATTGCAAGCGAGCAGTATTACCTTTACACCGCACGAAACAAGCTCGTTTGCACAATTAAAGGTAAGCGCGGTAATCTCTTCTTCCGTTTTATCGCCATAGGGGGCGTGGAGATTGTCGCCGTAGTATATATAGTTTTCATGAGGAAGTTGCTTGAGCGCTTCGCGCAAAACGCTTGCTCCCCCAAGGCCGGAATCGAACACACCAATTGGTCTATAATCCATATTTTGCCTCCCATTTTAACAGGATATGGCGAGATTCCTGCTTATTATAAATCAGCTTCGTATTTTCCGCAATTTTTTAGGAAAAGTTATAAAAAGCGATTGACAAGCTTAATCGACTTTGATAAGATAAACAGGCTGTCACGCACGAGGGCACAAAAGCCTTGGTAAACGGCGGCACACGGCACCTTGAAAACTGTATAGTGCAAGCATAAAGACGCAAACAAAGAAGCAACGGATTTTCAATAATCCGTAGCAACAGTAATGACCGGCGGCGGACCTTTTCACGGGTCCGCGTACAAACAAAGTAAAAGAGCAGCGGTATCCTAAAAGGGTATCGCAGCAGGAATTGAACTCAAGAGTTTGATCCTGGCTCAGGACGAACGCTGGCGGCGTGCCTAACACATGCAAGTCGAACGGGGATACGTTTTCGGATGTATCCTAGTGGCGCACGGGTGAGTAACGCGTGAGCGACCTGACCCAAAGAGGGGGATAACATCGAGAAATCGATGCTAATACCGCATAAGACCACGGTATCGCATGGTACAGAGGT
>JAEZLG010000273.1 GCA_023435855.1 Bacillota bacterium
GCAAGCGTTACATGAAGGGCGAGCACGATGCGGATGACAGCGTTTCGATTTGCGCGGAATGCGGCGAAAACCCCGTTGTGAAGGGGTCTGAGCTGTGTGCGATATGCTTAAGAGAAGCCCGCAGGCAGGAGAAGCTTGAAAAAGTGAAGGGCGGATTGTCGAGTGTTGATGCGCTCGATATCGACGAAGTTGCCATGGTAGGTATCGAGGTACCGTTGCCGGGTGACAGCGACGATATACCCGAAAGTGAGCTTGAAGTAATCGACAAGGAGCTTGGTGACGACGACGATGACGAAGCCGATCTCGACGACGAAAAAGAAAATGGCGTGGTCTCCTTAGACGCCCTCGACGAGGACGACGATGGGGACGATGATGACGAGGATGAGGAATAGATCCTTGAAAATTTTTGCAATCGCCGATCTGCATCTGCCCGGAAATTCGGAAAAGCCAATGGATGTGTTCGGTGAAAAATGGGACAGGCATTTCGAACGGATTGCCGACACTTGGCAGACTTCGGTCGGCGAGGCGGATATTGTATTGATACCCGGGGATATCAGCTGGGCGTTAAGGCTTAGCGACGCACAGGACGATTTAAACGCGATCGGGCGGCTCAACGGTCAAAAGGTGCTGCTGCGCGGTAACCACGATTATTGGTGGAATTCTCTTTCAAAGGTACGCTCTATACTCCCCAAAGATATGTATGCGGTGCAAAACGACCATATCTTAATCGGCGGCTTCGCATTTGCCGGCTCTCGCGGTTGGACAGTGCCGGGGAGCGTTGGGTTTCATGCTGCAGAGGACGAAAAGCTTTACGAACGCGAGCTTACAAGGCTCGAACTTTCGCTCTCAAGCGTAGATAAGGGAACGCCGCTTATAGGGATGCTGCATTACCCGCCGTTTAGCGAGCGACGCTTGCCGTCGGGCTTTTGCGAGCTGTTTGAGCGGTACTCTGCCCGTGAAGTCGTATATGGCCACCTGCACGGGAAGTCATGCAAAAATGCGTTTGAAGGCGTTCATAACGGAGTACGCTACACGCTTTGCTCCGCCGATCATATCGAGTTTACACCCAAACTCATCGCACAAACATAATATACGAACTCAAAAGGAGCCGTCGCGCTAAAACGCCACGGCTCCTTTCTTATGCTAAACGAACCGGGGGAAGCATTCCGCTGCCCTCAGGAAAGCAGAAACTACTTTATAAACACACAGAGCGTTGAGAGCACTAAAAGCACCGCTGCGCGGGGCTAGAGGCATGGGAACCGCGTTTTGCCTTACATCCGTTGGCTTTGCCGGGGGATATATCAGTACCTCACCAGTATCTCGTCATCAAATAATCGGTCAAAGCTTGGTAGCGCTGTATGCCGCTAATAGGCTTGAGAAGGTCTTTTGGGGAAACGATTTTATATTTTTTTTGATCTTTTATTAAGGAGCGCCAGGTGTCTTCCATCTGCTTTCCGCTGCACGGATATGTTTTATGCATGAGCTCTCCGTTGCCCGACGGGATCACATGAATGTGCATATAGCTGTCGGCATGAATTGCTTCGGCGCTCTTATTTATAACCATCTGCTCGGCGAAAAGCGTTTGCCGCATCAGTTGGTAGAACGGCTCGAAGTAGTAAGCAGCCGTATTGACCGATTTTAGCTGAGCGGATTTACGGATAAACGCTGCATAGCGTCCTATGAGAGTCTCTCCTTCGTTGCCGGCGGCCTTATTTACGTCATCATATGCTTCTGTGTATTTCCATTCTATAAGAAACAGTATTTTTTTGCCGTCTTCCTTTACACCGCAAATAAGTGCGTCTGCTGACGTGCAATAGCTGCCTCGTGTGGCAACCCCTTCGTTGAGATGATCGGACTTACTTGATGCTTCAAATTGTATGTAGGCAGGCTTAAATCGATCGGTTTCTATGATGGATAGATCGGCTATTTCAGGGCAGATACGCTTTACGATGGATAATACGGCAGATTTATCTTCTCTTAGCGGGAACAAATGGTTTAGACATGCAACCTGTGAAGATAGCGTGTGGTTTGTAAGATCTCCGCTCCACCACGCTATTTCGTTCTCTTTAAAATAATGTTGGATATCTTTTTTTAGAGGCGCATAGAGGTTGTTCTCGGCAACCTTCAAGACGAACGGATAAGCTTTACCTCGAAAGGTTCCGCCGCCGTGGTCGCCATAGAAGATATTGCCGTTTTTAAGAAGATACTCGACACGGGCACATTGCTTGCTCCTAAAGCTCATATAACGCAACCTCGCTTTTGTGGCGGTCGATCGTGTTCGGTTCATCAGCTTTGGTGCTTATACAGGGGAAACATCATATCATCCGTAAAAAAATAAAGCAAGTGATAGTACACAAACCTACAATATTTCCCCCGAGGCATTATACATAAGAGCAGTTTTTGCATAATTATTGATAATTGGGCACAGACTTGTCCGCGCAGGAGAATAGAGGCCTTCTCTCAGGAAGGCATTTCTTCTTCCTGCGCATTTTGTAGGAAAAACACGCATAATTTGGTAAAAAAGTGCAGTAATATTTCATAAAAGTGGTGACAGGTGTTGCGAAGTGGTGTATAATACCAGTAAGAAACAAGGCTGTGGTGCAGCTGTATCTTTTTACGGAGGCATGCGCGATGCTGATTAGCTCCTACAAGCATAGCGTGGACCCGAAAAGCAGGATATTTATACCTGCGAAGTGGCGGGATGATCTGGGGGACACCATCATCGTCACCCGTGGCCTTACGGGGCGCGGTGGCGGCAGGTGCTTATCCGGTATGTCTCTGCCCGTATGGAACGAGCTATTGGAGCGCTTTAAGAAAACCGCCATGGCCGATGTTACGGCCCAAAACGCTATGCGCATGCTGTTTGCCAATGCTTGCGACTGCCAGCCGGACAAGCAGGGGCGCATTTTAATTTCCGCACAGCTTCGCGAGCTTGCCGCAATCACCGATGAGGTTGTGCTCATCGGCATGGGCAACCGCATGGAGATATGGAGCGCACCCGTTTGGGAGCGCCACTTAAAAGAGGACGATGGCTTTGACGACGATACACTTGCGTACCTGACGGGGCTCGGCATATGACGGAATCAAATTACCATGTGCCCATCATGCTTGAAGAGACGATGGAGCTATTGAGACCCGCGCGTGGCGGCGTGTTCGTGGACGG
>JAEZLG010000017.1 GCA_023435855.1 Bacillota bacterium
TGCAAAAACGGCGGGACGTATTAACTGCATGCCGATGCTTCGTCTATAGCCCCGGGGGATTTCTCGCTCCGCTCGAAATGACACTATAAACACAAAGGCACGCCCGACAAACATTGTCATTTCGAACGGAGCGCAGTGAAGTGAGAAATTCTCCGCATTCAGAAAACCGTAGTCGCTGATAAAGTATCGGTCCTGTGCAGCAATCCGTCGTCAACAAGCACCACGCAGTGGCCGTTTTAAGGGGGTTAGGGGTTTGTTAAGGGGCCGAAGGGGGAAAATCGGAATTCCCCCTGGCCCCTTAACGCTAATCGTATAAGCTTCAATAAATATGTTATCCTGCATGGAGCCTTAATAATGGTGGAATGTATGAATTGCGGGCCGGTGTTACGTCTATAGCTCCAGGGGATTTCTCGCTGCGACGCCTGCAGGCTAGTGGCGTAGGGCGTCTCCCGCCCGGAGGCCGCTCGAAATGACAGTGAAACACGAAGGCACTTATGTTTCTCTGTCATACTAAACCCGCAGGCGAAGAATACTCACCATGGAGCCACGATTCAAAAGAGGCCGCAACGCTAAAAGCTTTGCGGCCTCTAAATCACATTACATTCACTTTACAACCTACAGACTAAACTCCGTCTTCAGTAAATTTTCATCCTTCGCGCTTGCGCCAACCATCAACACAAACTTGCCCGGTTCCACTATACGGCGTTCGTCGGGCGTGATGAGGGAGAAATCTTCTCTATTAAGCGTAAAGCTAACGTGCTTCTTTTCACCCGCCTTTAATGGAACGCGCTTAAACGCGATGAGCTGTTTAACGGGGGTAAGGACTGAGCTTACGCAGTCATTAAAATACACCTGCACGATCTCAACACCGTCGCGTTTGCCCGCGTTTGTTACATCCACGGAAGCGGTAAGCGTATTTACATCAAACGTAAGGTTACTATACTCGTATTTCGTATAAGATAACCCTTCGCCAAACGTAAACAGCGGCTCTTGGGGAAGATCCATATACTTGCCGCCATGCCAGCCCGGGAGCTGGTTATAGTAGACAGGCAGCTGGCCGCTGTGGTACGGGAACGAGATGGGCAGCTTGCCCGAAGGGTTGAGCTTGCCGAAAATCGCTTCCGCTGCGGCAAGGCCGCCGAACATGCCGCCATTGAAGGATATGATAAGCGCATCGCTATGCTCTTTGACCTCCGGAATACAAAGTGGTTTGGACGAAACGAGCACCGCAATGAGCGGCTTTTTAAGCGCACGGAGTCTGGCGTATAGTTTAAGCTGCGCTTTTGAAAGCGCCAAATCGGCCCTATCCTTGCCTTCGCCTTGCTGGTCAATGTTATCGCCAAGCACAAGAACCGTTACATCGCAATCCTTCGCTGCACGCTCTGCTTCAAGGAGGCTCTTTTCGTCTCCGTCGAATATGCCGCAGCCCTCTGCGTAGTTTACTTCAATACCCTGTTGTTCTGCAATTTTTTTAATACCCTCAAGCACCGTCACATAAGGGCGCTTGGGTTCGCGTTCCGGCGCAGGGAGGGGGTGTGAAAAATAGGTCCAATCCCCATACTGGGCGCGTATGTCGTTTGCGTTGGGGCCAATTACCGCAATGCTCTTTACGGAATCTTTAAGCGGTAAAACGCCGTCGTTTTTTAAAAGCACAATACTTTCGCGCGCAAGCGCCTTATTTACTTCCAAATGTTCCGCACAGGAGAAGCACCCGGGTTTGCCTTTCTTTTCGGGCTTTTCAAACAAGTTCATGCGGAACTTGATGCGTAAAATACTCCTTACCGCGTCGTCGATGACGTTCTCGCCAAGAAGGCCTTTTTCAACAAGCTCTATGGCGGCTTCATAAAAGCCTGTGCTTGTCATGATCATATCGTTTCCTGCTAGCGCTGAAAGCCGCGATGCTTCGAGCATGTTTTCCGCTGTAAACTGCCTCGTAACAAGCGATTGTACATTGTCCCAGTCTGTAACGACAAAGCCGTCAAATTGAAGCTCCTCTTTTAAAATACCGCGAAGCGTTTTTTCGCTTACGGTAAACGGCGTAGAATCAATGGAGCCGTAAGCGGTCATAACGGTTGCGCAGCCTGCTTTTATTGCTTTTTCAAAGGGGGGCAGAAATACCTCTCTGAGCTTTCGAAATGTCATTTCGGTATCACACGCATCGCGTGCGCCGACAGCCTCACCGTAGCCGATATAGTGCTTGGCACAGGCTAAAATGCTGTCGTCCGCATCCAGGCTTTCTCCTTGATAGCCCTTGATGATGGCTGCACCGAGCTCGCCTGCGAGATACGGATCCTCGCCGAATGTTTCATCTATACGTCCCCAGCGCGTATCGCGGCCGAGGCAGAGCACGGGGGAAAATGTCCAATGTAGCCCATCGGTAGCTACCTCACGCGCTGTGACGCGCCCCATTTGCTCCACAAGTTCCGTATCAAAGCTGCATGCCGATGCAAGCTGCGAGGGGAAAATAGTTGCATTGTCATTAAGCCCGTGTCCGTGGATAGCGTCTATGCCAAAAAGTACGGGGATGCCTAGCCGCGTGTTCAATGCGGCAGCCTGCAGCTCGCGCGCGTCGTCGCCGAGTACGTGCAAAAAAGAGCCCGCGCCGCGTCGCGCCCACATAATCGCTTCCTCGCGCGTCACCATGGAATAAGGCAACTGTACCATCTGTGCTACCTTTTCTTGAAGCGTCATGCGGCTCAAAAGCTCCTCAACACGCTCGTTCATGGCGCGGTCGCTCGTTTGCTTCATAGACTTTCCTCCGTGCGGGTTATTATATAGGCAAGAATTTCCTTATAGCTATCTTAATACTTTTATAAGTGTTCATCAATGGCGCTGCAATCTACATTTCTGTTCCCAAAAGCACCGACCTCGCCAGAAGCTCCGCGCCTAAGGGGAGCGAGGCATCATCGGTTTCAAAATCGGGGCTGTGCCAGTGTGCGTTTTCCTTATCCGGGTATCCCGTACCGAGCCAGTATAAAAACGCGGGTACCTCTTGTCCGTAAAGTGCAAAATCCTCACCGCCCATGTCGGGACGAGGGGAAACGACGCCCGATTCACCAACCGTTTCTGTAGCGGCGTTTGTCGCAAGCGATACAAGCTCGCTTGCATTTGTCGTAACGGGGGCGAGCGGGTGAATACTGATTTCAGTTTCGCATCCGTAAGCGGCACAAATACCCTTCGCCATGGATTGTAGGCGCTCTTTTGCGGTGTTGTAGGCTTCATCGCGGTGAAAGCGAATGCTGCCTGTTATCGTCATGGTGCTTGGCACAAAATACTCAGGCGCATCCGTATTTACGGAGCATACCGCGCAAACGAGCGCATCAAAAGGGTCGGTCGTGCGGCTTGTGATTGTCTGTATGGCGTTTACTAGGCTTGCACCTGCCACAACGGGGTCCACGCATTTGTGCGGCGAGCCGCCGTGCCCGGATTTGCCGCGAATAATCACTTTAAAATTGGTTTTACCCGCCATTAAGGGGCCGTCGATTACTGCAATCTGCCCGCAAGGGAGCTCCGGGCGGGTATGAAGTGCGAACATGCATTTAGGTTTTGTGCCAATGCGCTGCCAAAGTCCATTCTTCAATAAGGTCGCTGCACCTTCAACCGTTTCTTCAGCGGGCTGAAAAACAAGTACTACGCGGCCTTTTAAACTCTCTTTTCGTTTTGCTAAAAGCACTGCTGCACCGTACAAACAAGCGGTGTGTAAATCGTGCCCGCAGGCATGCATGATGCCGTCTGTGGCTGAACGTACTTTGTGCAAGGGGGTTTCGCGTTCCGCGATCGCGTCTATATCCGCGCGTAATGCCACGGTATTCCCGCATTTTCCACCTTCAAGTACGGCAAGCACACCTGTTGGTACGCCTGTATCTATAAGTGTAAGCCCAAGGGCTGTGAGCTTTTCTTTTAAAAGTTTGGTGGTAGTATATTCTTGCATGCTAAGCTCGGGAGCTTTGTGCAGCGTGTCCTTGAGTTCTTTTAAGATTGGGTAAAGCGCTGCCGCTTCGGCTTTTAAGTAATTCATATTGGCCCCCTCAGAATTGGTAAATGCTAAATTCATTATACCATAGCCGTGCTTCGGATATGGTATAATGTAAGATAGATAAGAATGTATCTATAATAATACGGAGGATACCTATGGCGGATGGCTTGAGATGGGTCACGGCGCATGCGGCAGCACATTTTGAGGCGGTCTCGCTTCTTGCGCGCAAACCTACGAACAAGGTGATGCAGGTTGAAATAACGGTACCGTTTCAAGCGCAGCGTGTGCGGCTGGTGCTGTGCGAACGCTTTGGGGATAAGCCCGTCATATACCGCAGAGCGCTCCTATGTAGGGGAGATAAGGCGTGGTCCGTAACGTTTAACGGCGATGCTGTGGCGCTGCTTTTACCCGGGCATGAATGTGTCTCTGACCCCATAACTGTTACGGCAAACAAAGGCGACACATTTACGCTTTGGCTTTTCCACAGCAAACATATGCCGCGCTCGTTTACCGTCGTACCTGCGAGTTATTCTAAACCGAATGAGCTTTACGACACAAAAGAACCCCCGTTTAAGGAAATACCCTTTAGAAAACTCGCCATGCTGCAGGGTGCCTGCTGTTATGCGCGCATCGAGGCAGAAACTGACGATGAAAATGCCTGCGCCATTGCCGCATTTGGAGATTCCATCACCGCCATGGGGATGTGGACGGAGCCTTTTTACAATATGCTTTACGAAAAAAACGGACCTGTGCTTCTCAACATGGGCATCAGCGGCAACAGGCTTTTGCGTGATACCCACATGCCATTTTTTAAGAGAACACAGTTTTTCGGCCTTGCGGGGCTGACGCGCTTCCCTTGGGATGTTGCTAATTTGCCGGGGGTACGCACCGTGATGATTGCCTTAGGCATAAACGACATTTCACAGCCAGGGGGTAAATACGGTTCGCCGCATTGTTCCGAGCGCTGCAGTGTGGAGTCGCTCATTGAGGGCTATAAAAAGCTTATTGCCATGTGCAAAGCTAAAAATTTAAAAACCGTCGGCTGCACCATAACGCCATTCGGGGCTTACCGCACCCACAGCGATGTGACGGAGCGTATACGCAAAGACGTGAACGATTGGATACTTAATAGCGGTGCTTTTGACATGACGGTGGATTTTTCAGCCGCCGTACAAGATATAGATAAGCCTGAGCAGCTCATGCGCGAATGCGATTCGGGCGACCACATTCACCCAAGCGATTTCGGCGGTATTAAGATGGCGGAATGCATCGATATAGATGCGCTTATTGCGTTAACCAAAGCATAAGGTAATGTTTTCCAATTAACAATTTGTTTGCAACCATATGTATCTATTGAACGTTATAATGTAAGGTAGTAATTTTGGAGGGGGGCGTATTTACGGAACAGGCGCTTCAAATGGATAAAGAACCCATCATCGATATCAGCGATGTTAAAAAGGTGTATAAAGTTGGAACTGTAGAGATTCACGCGCTTCGCGGCGTGGACCTTACGGTTAGCCCGGGCGAGCTTTGCTGTATCGTGGGGCGTTCCGGCTCCGGTAAATCAACGCTTCTAAACCTGCTCGCGGGCTTAGAGCCCGCCACTTCGGGCAAGCTCAGTGTTGCGGGCTGCAGGCTTGACCGCATGAACGAGGCGCAGCTTATCGTATTCCGGCAGGAGCATGTGGGTTTCGTTTTCCAATCCTTCAACCTGATGCCCTACTATACGGCACTTGAAAACGTTGCGTTCCCGCTTTCCTTTAGGGGCGTACCAAACGCCAAGCGACTACAGCGTGCCAAGGAAGTGCTCACAGCCGTGGGGCTTGAAACGCACCTAAAGCATAAACCCTCGCAGATGAGCGGCGGCCAGCAGCAGCGCGTGGGTATTGCAAGGGCACTTGTCGCCAATCCCGATATCGTGTTTGCCGATGAGCCCACGGGCAACCTCGACTCTACAACTTCAGACGATGTAATGCGTATGATTACCGAAATCATCCGCCGCGAGGGCAAAACGCTTATTATGGTGACGCACGACCCCAATGTGGCAGCATATGCCGATACAGTCATCAGCTTACTTGACGGCCATATTGTAGACATAAAACGCCAGAATCAATAATGCAAGCGCAATTTCTGGGAACAATGACAAAGAAAGAATAATCTGCACGGGAGAAAAATAGTTATGAAATCGATGAAACGTATCACAGCGATTGCCTTGGCAATGATGCTCCTTTTGAGCTTCGGCTCATTTGCGCAGGCGGATAGTCCTAACATCGTAGTGACCACAACGGAGCCCGCGTATTCCGTCACGGGCGGTGATACCGTTCTTGTAAATTTACAAATTGAAAACGTAGGACCTGCCGCTATTACATACTACGCTTCTAATGTTGTGTTCGAGGGTAAACAAAAGTTAGATGCTACAATCGTCAACTTTTTTCCTTCTAACGAGACTAGCAAGCAAACACTTGCGAGTGGAGCAAAAGGTATCATTCAGGTTTTGCTTAATGTAAAAAGCGGTTCACCAAGTGGTGTCACGAGCTTTAAAGTTGATCTCAAAGTATCTCCTGACGGTACGACTTTTACCGATGAAATCGAATATTCGGACTATATTTCAGTAACTGTTGCCTCGGATATGAGCACGCCCGGCTCCGGCGATGGTACCACAACCTCCGCTTTCCGCTTAAGCCCCGTGGACGCTAATGGCAACAAAGTAAGTGCCCCGAGCGGCAACTATGGCGACAAGGTCACCATACGCATCCCCATCCTGGCAAAAACAAGCGCATCCAACGTCACCATAGCGCCCGTTCTCACAACGAGCCTCGATTCATTCCCGTTTGTCATCTCGAATGTGGA
>JAEZLG010000112.1 GCA_023435855.1 Bacillota bacterium
GTCGATAACAATGGCCGTCTTCATATATACGGGAGCGGGCGAGCTATCTATGACGTTTTCTTCCGTGGTCTGCAGGGGGGCCTGAGGCGTCAAATCCGGTGTCAAAACCGGTGCATCAGTAGTAACAGCAGCGCTCGGCGCGGGCGTGAAGGAAGGATTATTAGAAGCGTCCATGGCGATGCGGACAACAGGCGCAGCAATAAGAATAAGAGCAAAGAAAAACGCGGCATACGCGTAAAAGCGCGCGTCAGCTTTTACCTTATCGCGCGGCCTCTCGGTTTTTTTGTCGGGTATATTTTCATTGTCGGTGCTTTTGACATAATTCCCCTCTTGTACCGGTGGTTTTTCCCCAAGTACTTCAGGAAGGGAGTCCGTCGGTTTTTCCTTCTCCATGGCCTCTATTATACTTCACATGGCAGATTGCTTCAAGTTTACTGCCATGCTGCAGACGTATACGATTTGTAAACAAATATAGACATATTCCGTTAACTTGACATACGCCGCGTTGAAAGTTACGGTATTGTTAGGGCATATGCCCGAAGAGAGGATGCTTTATGAAAAAATTCCGCATTCTTACACTGGTTGTACTGGTGATTTTCCTTTTACCGGGCTGCGCGAAGGCGCCTAATTTCCCCTCTGTCACGGAAGGTTTGAAAACCCCTGAAATAACAGTTGCGCCTGTGCCCACAGCTGTAAAGGACGATGTAGCTCTCCAAAAGTATTTTGAGGATACGTATAAACCCGGTTATGCTTCGGCCGCATTTGCGGATTTAACGCACGACGGTCAAAACGAGCTTATCGTAGTGGAGCTGTATGGTGAAGATGGTGTAACCCCCATAGAGCTCAATTCCGTAACGGATGCAGCAGATTTTACCGCCGGCCGCGTCACTGTGTTTTCTTTAATAGACGGGACTGTAGAAGCGATCTATACGCGCGATGCATCTAATGCACATGCGAGCTGGGTGGAGCTTTATCTATTTACCGATAAAACAGGTGCATATCTCTTTGATTACAACCCTTCCGTCTATCAAGGTTTTGCGGATTACACCTATGCATTGTTTTCTCTATCCGCGTCGGGTGATATTAACCTTAAGAAAAGCAATGCAATATCGTTTATTATCACAAACGGGAAAAAAGGCCTCTCCTTTACCGACGCAGACGGCAACGATGTTTCCGCGGCTGTCGCAGCATTCGAGGCAGAGGCCCAAAGCTATATCGACCACGCAACACCTCTTCTTGTGTATTATGAGGGTGTTGACGGCACAGTGCGGTTTGACTTTTTAGGTAAATAAGCAAGAGTAAGCAAACAGGTGGCCTCCTGGCCACCTGTTTGTTTTTATGTATTCGCTTTTATGCGGTTTTCATTTTATGGAGCATTTTCCGCACCGGGGGAAGAATTGCGACGATCACGCAAAGGAGCGCATCCACGCCGAGCGATGAGCCGTTGTAGGCGATTGAATAAACCCATGCACTTTGGAAGCCTGCATCCGCCGCGTAGGATGAAAAGAAGATTACCCCGCTTAACACCGAGCAGGCAAAGCGCCCGAATCCCGATACAATAATCCCGAGCGGCAAACTCTTGGGGAACAGCGATGCAAACCCTAAGCATGTAAACGCGAGTATGTAATCGAGGAAAAACTGTGCCCAATGTACCACATATGCGCCCTGCACCGCCTGCAAAAGGCTGTAGGCAAAAGCGGCGGTAAACCCGTATGCGGGACCGAATGCAGCGGCGTAGGCAGCAAGAGGAAGCATGCTGAAAAGCGTTACGGAGCCTCCCATTGGCAGTTCAAACAGCTTGAAATAACTCAAAACGAAAGACAAGCTCAGGCAGAGTGCACCGTATACGAGCGCGCGTACGTTTGTTTTCTTGCTTTTTTCAACCGAAACATTTTCGGTTGCGGGCTTCTCTTTGCTGCGCCGGGCGTTGAAAATCACGAGAACGACGATAAATACGATTACCGCGACAGCGGCGATTGCAAGCAACAACATGCTTTTAGGGTCGAGCGTACTTAGCTCATCAAACAGTTTGAACGACATGAGAACCACCTCTCCGATTTGTATTCAAACGAAAACCTCCGCTGCCAAATTGGCCTGCGGAGGTAAAAGCGCTTATACTGCTTGCTCTTTCTCCCGCTTCCCTACGTCGGCATGATCCGTACAGGTTCTAAGGGTCATTCTCAGCCGGCGCATACGCGCCGACGCCCCCAGCGGATGGTTTTTCGATTGTACATGCATTATAGAATGGATAAGATTTTATGTCAACGCGGAAAAAACTTGTGTTTTATGCATAGCTGTTCTATAATAGCATGTTGATTTTATGGTGGGTAATTCCGCCGCAGGAAAAGGAACGATAAAGAACGTATATGAACCAAAATTTACGAAACATCGCCATCATCGCACACGTTGACCATGGCAAAACCACGCTAGTCGACCAGCTCCTTCGTCAAAGCGGTGTGTTCCGCATAAACGAGCAGGTACAAGAGCGCGTTATGGATTCAAACGACATCGAGCGCGAGCGCGGTATTACCATATTATCCAAAAATACCGCCGTCACCTACAAGGGTACGCGCATTAACATCGTGGATACGCCTGGCCATGCAGACTTTGGCGGCGAGGTGGAGCGAATTCTTCAGATGGTGGATGGCGTTCTTTTGCTCGTAGATGCGTTTGAAGGCTGCATGCCGCAGACACGCTTTGTATTAAGAAAAGCCCTCGAGCTTAAAAAAACACCCGTCGTAGTTGTGAATAAGGTTGACCGGCCCGATGCTCGCCCCATCGAGGTTGTGGACGAGACGCTCGAACTATTCATGGAACTTGGTGCAACCGCAGAACAGCTCGACTTCCCCGTAGTGTACGCCTCCGCGCGCGACGGTTTTTCAAGCCTTGACCCCGATAACTTGGGCACAGATATGACTGCGCTTTTTGATACCATACTCTCCACAGTTCCCTCGCCACCGGGCGATGAAAGTGCTCCGCTTCAAATTTTGTTTTCTACCATAGATTATGATGATTATGTGGGCCGCATCGGTATAGGCCGCGTGGAACGCGGCAAGGTGCGCCGTTATGAGAATGTTACAATTTGCGGCGGCGGAACCAAACGCGACGTGAAGCTAAGCCGTCTTTACCGCTTTGAAGGTCTAAAGCGCGTTGAGATCGAGGAGGCTACGGCGGGTGAGATTATCGCTGTGGCGGGCGTTGCGGATATCAGCATCGGCGAAACAGCCTGCGACCCAAACTTAATCGAGCCTTTGCCGTTTGTCCATATAGACGAACCGACTGTTTCCATGATGTTCCTCGTAAATGACAGCCCCTTTGCAGGACGCGAGGGTAAATATGTCACCTCCCGTAACCTGCGCGAGCGCTTGTTTAAAGAGGTCGAAACCAATGTTGCCATGCGTGTTGAGGAAACCGGCTCTACCGACATGTTTAAGGTGAGCGGACGCGGTGAGCTGCACCTTTCGATCCTCATTGAGACCATGCGTCGGCAAGATTTCGAATTTGCCGTATCCCGCCCCAAGGTTATCATGAAGACTGACGAAAACGGAACACTGCTTGAGCCTATTGAAGAACTTACCGTGGACGTGCCGCAGGAATACGTGGGTGCAGTTATGTCGAACCTCGGTACGCGTAAAGCAGAGCTTCAAAATATGCTCTCTGAGTCTGAAGGCAGCACCAGGCTGATGTTTTTAATCCCTGCTCGCGGCCTCATGGGCTATCGCAGCGAACTTCTTACCCAAACCCGCGGCAATGGCGTGATGAGCCACATTTTCCACGACTACGAGCCTTATAAAGGCGATATCATGGAGCGCACACGCGGCTCTCTTGTTTGCAGCGAAACCGGCGATACCTCCTCCTACGGCCTTTTTAACTCGCAGGAGCGCGGCGATCTTTTCGTGGGACCGGGCGTACCCGTCTACGAAGGGCAGGTCATCGGCGAATGCTCCCGCAATGAGGACATAACGGTAAACGTGTGCAAGAAAAAACACGTCACCAATATGCGTGCCTCCGGCTCCGACGATGCCTTAAGGCTTACCCCGTACCGTGTATTGAGCCTTGAGCAATGCCTTGAGTTTATAGCGGACGATGAGCTTGTTGAAGTAACGCCTAAAACCATACGCCTTCGCAAGCGCATACTCCAAAAGGAATTCCGCATGAAAAAGCAGTCACAGGCGAAGGAATAACATTTATAAATTGAGATAAGCCGTCCGAAGCATGGGCTCGGACGGCTTTTTTTGCGCTTTTCTAGTATTGTACAGGTTTTTCCGGTATCGAAAAGGAAGCCGAAGGCTTCTTAAAAATAATCCGAAATGTACGGAACTTGCTGCTCGATGGAGTCCTCCAGCATATCAATCGTGGCCTCGCTTGCGATAATCCTGCCTATCTTTAACAAATAATCCGGTCGCTTATACCCCATGAGCATCGTCGTCATGGTTTGAATGCTGATGGAATCGGTACATTTTTCGCTTTTCAGTCTTTCGGCCTTTCCCTGCCCGTCTCTGCCGATGGAAAGTAAAAACGTGCCCCGATTGCATTCCATAACGGGGTCGGAAAGCATAAATTTCCAAGAACGCTCTTCCAAATCGGGCTTAAACGGGTACTTCTCCACAAACGCCGTAAAATCCACAATGCGCGCCATATAGTAAGGCGAAATCGTTTCCTTGATATTGGCATCCTCCAGTAAAAATGCAAGAGGCTCTCCGGTAAATGTATCCCCCTCTACCTTGTCGATCATGGAGAAATGCGCCGATATAAAATTCCAAAGTCCCGTGTGTGCGGCTTCGTTGTTGAAAATCATATCCTTGATGTGGAAAATGTCGTTTGCAAGCCAGTAAATCACATAACCGTCCGGCTCGTCGTTCTCGTTGTAGTAAATGGCCGCCATGATGTCGTCCGAATCCCATAGCCAATATTCATTCCATGCGAGCTCATCGCGAAGTACCGCACCGTGCGTGCGCATTGCATAGAGCTCATAGGTTTTTTTAAGCTCCGGGCTGTTCACATCTACACGCTGCACCCGCCCCTCAACCTGTTTGCTCTTTGGGAGCTGATAATCCTTAATCTCGTAGGAGATTTTATCGGATATAATCTCCCATCCTTTTCTTCTGTAATACGGAATGGAGTACGGGTACAAGTAACTTATGGTTTGGCCTCTTTTTCGCATGTTCTTAAGCGCCTGTTCCAACAGCTTATGCATTAGCCCCTGCCCCGAATATTCCGGGTAGGTGCCAACACCCGTAAGCCCGCCCATTTCGTACGTGCGCTGAAATACCCGCACCTTCATCGGGTACACAGCTACCTGCGATACGAGGTTTTCCTTATCAAACCATCCCAGCACATCCGCCTTTTCCAAAGTTGGGAATTTCGCGCGGATGATCTCTTTCTCCTGCCAGCCAACCTCATGAAGATCCTGCTCCGTTACCTGGAAAACATAGCGCAGAAGCTGGTTGTACTGCTCCAAATACTTGTTTTCAACCGGCCGCATTTTTAAGTTTCGCTGGTTCATAACTAACCCCTCTTATCGTGGTTGTACTTATTGCACCTTCGACTTCGGGTACATCATCTCGAGCAGCGATAACACCAAGCGCGAAGGCAGCAGCCGCTTTAAAAACACGAAAATCGAATAAACGGCACCAACCGTGCGCCGTACCGGTGGGTTTTTAGTGCGGATGGTTTTTAGTATGGCCTTTACGACCGCATTTGGCGGCAAACCGTTTTGCTCGTCATGTTCCATCTGCTTGACCGATTGTGTAAAACATGTGCCGTAGGCCGTTTTTTTACAGCCTTCTGCGTATATACGCGAGGAGGTGAATGCCGTTTTCACATCCCCGGGTTCCACAAGCGCCGCCTTCACGTTAAATGGCTTAATCTCAATGCGAAGCCCTTCGGTGAGCGCTTCTAAAGCGAATTTTGATGATCTGTACAGCGTCTGAAACGGAATGGAGAATATGCCGCCAACGGAGCCTATGTTGATGATAAGCCCGCTTTTTCTCTCGCGCATGTTCTTTAATACCGCACCGATACACCTTAATGCCCCCACATAGTTTACATCCATCTGCTTTAAGGCATCCGCACCCGAGCAATCCTCCACAGCGCCTGCAATGCCGATTCCCGCGCAGTTTATCAAAATGTCGATACGGCCTTCCTTTTCTAAAATGCTGTCCACCGCGTTTTTGACCGAATCGTCGTCTGTTACGTCCATTTGGAGCATCGTAACGCTTCCCTTGCCGTAAGATACATTTTCGCCGCCGCGCCTTGAAGCGCCGTACACCGTAAAGCCTAGAACACCAAGCGAGTGCGCCGTTTCAAAGCCTATGCCGGAGCTTGCTCCCGTTACGAGCACCACATTGCCGTAGGGGTTTTTGAACATAAAAAATCCTCCGTAGTAAAAATGAATTTTGAAGGCTGCACTTGCACTCTGAAGGCGCAAACGCACAGCACGGATGAAGTACCGGAAAAATCTCGAAAGAATGATAGCTATACGCCTCATTCTAGCACATTTTCTTTTTTGTTTCATCGTGCTATGCTTAAGAACATGCAAAGAAACGCAAAACTTGCGCAGTGACGTTTGGTAGGCTATGCCATCTCATATGAAACTACCGAATTTTCCGCAAGCAGACAATAAACGACCCGCTTTTCGGAATGTTTTATCAGGAGGTTTCAGGCAGCGCTCACAGCGCTGCAGGCTTCCTTACGCTCCATGTGCGCATAAATCACTTAAAACATTCCCACAGGGGACGGTACGGTTTTCGATTGGACATGTTACGATACAAAAGGAGATCGACACAATCATTACAGCCATTCGGGCAATTGCACAATAATTCCGGTCATTATTCCGATCGTGAAAATAACGTATATAGGAGTTTTTTAATGGCGCTTCGCTTTGACCCGATTTCACCTGATAACTTTATAGAATTTCATCGATTGATGACAGAATACTACCGCACCGCCGAAGATGCCGATACACCGAAAGATGTGATTGACGCTTTTATCCGCCGCCTGTATGACGGTGTTATTTGCGGCGAGCTTTGCGGTTGCCTCGTATATTGTGAAGCGGTACCGGCAGGCTTTGCACTTTATAAAAAAGACGATGGCTGCGGTGATTTTACCGAAATTATAAACTATGGCACCATACTGGAAATTGGTCTTGCACCGCACTTTCAAAAGAAAGGTCTTGGCAAGGCACTTGTTTCACATGTTGAAAAAGAGCTTCTCGCGCTTGACGTCAATGGTCTTTATGTGTGTGCTTACGGGCCGGCGAAGCAGTTTTGGATTGCGTGCGGTTATCAGGATTTTCATAAGCCTGCCGCAAACGGCCTGCCTATTTTTATAAAGGCGGTTAAGATAAGGGGTGACAATCAGTGAAACAGCACTTGCAAGCGTCTGAATCCTTCCCTGTGGCTGCGCTTTTAAGCTTAAGCGGCGGACTTATGGACGCGTACTCTTACCTTTGCCGTGATGAGGTATTCGCCAACGCGCAGACCGGCAACATGCTATTGTTCGGCGTCAACCTATCTACCGGCAATTTTGGTGAAGCGATTCGCTACCTTATGCCCGTGTTGGCCTTTGCCTTGGGCATTG
>JAEZLG010000008.1 GCA_023435855.1 Bacillota bacterium
TCATACCCATTTTGGCAGCGCCGATCATAAGCGAATTGCCCATGTTGTTGCGCGCATCACCTACGTAAACGAGCTTAACCTTGTTGAGGGGTTTATGTACATGCTCCTCGATGGTCATAAGGTCCGCAAGAATTTGTGTGGGGTGGTACATATCCGTAAGCCCGTTCCACACGGGCACGCCGGCATGCTTGGCGAGAAGTTCCACGGTCTCCTGCTTGAAGCCGCGGTATTCTATACCGTCATAGAAGCGGCCGAGCACCTTTGCGGTATCCTCAAGGGATTCTTTTTTGCCCATCTGGCTATTGCTTAAGAATGTGACATTTGCACCTTCGTCAAAGCAGGCCACCTCAAACGCGCAGCGCGTACGAGTGGAAGTCTTGTCGAACAAAAGCACAACATTTTTGCCGTCGAGCAGGCGGTTGCGTATGCCTGCGCGCTTTTTGGATTTAAGGTCGTGCGAAAGATCGAGCATGTAACGGATTTCCTCGGGTGTAAAATCGCGCAGGGTCAGTAGCGAGCGTCCTCTCAGATTGACGGGCATAGGTGTATTCTCCTTCTTCGTATTTTATAGATATTTCTTTTCTACATACGGACATGTATAAAGCCGCAAAAGCGCACCGTAATCGGGTATAAAGCGGAGCGTGTCGCCTACTTGAAAAGCCTGTTCCGTTTCTGTCAGGTTCACGATGGTATGATCGCTGCTCGCGCCTAAAATCTCAATACCAAAATCAAGCGGCGTTAACCCCTCGACGGCTGCATCCTGGCGGCCGAGATTCAATACCCCTCTAAGCATTTCGCCGCGCTCCGGGAAGTCTGTCACTTCGCCAAATGCGTTTTTGAATCGCCGTCCCACGGGAACGGAAGGCTTTTTTTGGACTTCGGAAAGTTCTGCATGCAATATAAATGCGTCACCGTAAAGCCCGTCTATCACCTCAAAACGCGATGTATCATGGCCCAGGAGAAATGCTTCGCCAAGCCGCAGGTGGTTTATGCCCTTTGGAAGCAAACCGCTTACCAAAAGACCCATTGTGCTCGAATTGCCGCCCGAAACTATAGGAATCTCTTCATTTAATTCTGCGCGAAGCATATTCGCAAGGCGCAAAATTCCGTTCATGTTGTTTTCATCCGGAACGATGGAGCCGTAGCAGGTTAGATTGGTGCCGATGCCCGAAAGCGAAAGCCATGGCTCCTCCTTCACCGCCCGCGCAGACGCAAGCAGCAAAGCCTCGTTTTCAAAAAAAATACCCTCGCGCAAATCCCCCATGTCCGCCATGAGGATAACCCCGTGCCTTTTCTTCTGCATTTTCGCCGCAGCGCCGAGAGCCCTGATAACAGTAATTTCGCTTTGGAGGCTATAATCCGCCGCACGAACAACTTCCTCTGCTTCGCTCGGGCCGCTGACGCGCAAAAGCAGCTTAGGTTTTTTGGTCTTAAGCGCGTCGAGGTTATGAATGCGCGAATCGGCTATCATGGCAGCATCGCTCGCCTCAAGGAGCGCGGCAATCTTCGGATCCGCACAAACGCATTTGGTCACATATGCGGCGGATATACCGTTTCTCCCGCAAAGCTCGCTCAAAAACGTGATATTATGCGCAAGTTTTTTTAAGTCTACAGTAAGTGTTGGGTACATCTATCAAATCCCGAGGCTTTGCTTCATGAGCAACAGCGCCTCGCCTCCGTATCGTTTGCTGAGTGCACCTAAAGACGCCATGGTGTAGTGGTTATCCGTAAGAAGCCGCAATTCGCCCGGCTTGGGGAATAGGTGCATGCCGGTTTTATTAAAGTCTGCAAGCTCGCGCAGTAACCTTTCGTGCTCCGGTAGACGCGTTAAAGCACCGCCCGTGCCTACAATGTACTTAACAGCCGTAAGGTCCTTTCCCTCGGCTAGCGTTTTTCTGCCAGAGGGCGTATAGATATACCTTAGCTGCCCTGCGTGCCGCATAAGAGCCGTCCGACCCGCCTCAAGGCATAGCCGCTTTGTCAGTTTCAGCTGATCCTCTGTTTTTGGGATGGGCTCGTAGTAGGATAGAACCTCGCTTACATCAAGAGACAGCTCGCGGGAAAGCGCATCCGCACCGAGCATATCGATGAGGTTTTTCGCGTTCACGTAAAGCCCCAGGTCGCCCTCAACGGTGCGCTTTGCAAACGGCTCGGGCGATGTAAGAAGTGCTGAAATCTCGTCTGTTCCCGCCGTATCCGAATGTATGTCTGTGGTCGCACCGCCGATATCGACCATCACAAGGTCGCCTATCTCCGAATAAAGAAGCTGAGCAGCCTCCATCACCGCACCGGGCGTTGGGAGAATGCTCCCTTTCACCATGTCGCGCACATGCTCCATGCCGGGTGCCTTTATAATGTGTTCGGCAAACACCTCGTGGATAACGCGCCGCGCCGGCTCGATGTTGAGCTTGTCGAGTTTCGGGTATACGTT
This sequence comes from Bacillota bacterium, assembly GCA_023435855.1. Taxonomy (GTDB): domain Bacteria; phylum Bacillota; class Clostridia; order Christensenellales; family CAG-138; genus UBA7707. The sequence continues at coordinate 2,432 of JAEZLG010000008.1, forward strand.
TTCGGTAATATAAAGAGGTATGTTTTTTTCTGCAAACATTGCCTTCACGGCAGTTTGGTTTTGCACATTACCCGCGTAGATGACGGGTACATTAAGCCCCATATCGCATACGCGCTCGGCGTTATAAAGCGCGGTCTCGCGCTCGCCGAAATCCGTACCGCCCGCAAGCATGATGAGGTTGGGTTGTATTGCCTTGATGTCCTTTAGGTCAAAATCGGTAAGTTTCCCTGCGGTGGCAAGCTTTACGATGGCACCCGCACCCAAAGCAGCCGCTTCGGCTGCCTTCACGGTCATGTCGTACACAAGGCCGTGCACGCACATGCGAAGTCCGCCCGCGGCGCTTGATGTGGCGAACATTTCACCGTACTCCACCTTATCCGCTTGAAGTACTGTTTCAAGCGAACGCACCGCGGCTTTTAGCCCTACGCGTACGTCGCCTTCAAGCACCGAGGTAGGCGCGAAGCCCTGCCCTAAAAAACGCGGGGCGTTGCTCCCGAGCTTATCAAATGCGCTTACTACGGTGGTGGTCGAACCTATTTCGGCCACGAGTACGTCGATGAACATGTGCGTCTTTCCCGGGGGGTCCGCCCCGTACCTCCGGTTACTTTTCTTTCAAGAAAAGTAACCAAAAGAACTTATGGGTTTTATGATTGGGGGCGCTTGCGCATGCGCTAAGTATAAGCCTCACTTTCAAGCACGGAAGGAGAGATATACCGAAGCTCGTTTTCTCTCCCTCAGTCGGCCTCGCACGTCCGGCAGAGCCGGAGCCCTACGGGCCGAGGCTTGCAGCCTCGCGTGGGCCGACAGCTCCCTCGTCAGAGGGAGCCATAGTAGCCCGTTTGTATGCAGCAAAACGTGCTATCACCGCAATTTTACCAACAAAGAAGTCTTTTGCCTGCTTTTCTACAGAAAAGCAGGCGGGTTTTAGGGCGGAGCCCTAACGCTCTTCCATCTCTCGTCTTCTCTTCACAAGGAACGTGGCTACATGACAGCCCTTCGTGCCGCGCGAGAAAGCTTCGTCTGCGCCAACCTTACGAGCTGCGGCGGGATCTACCTGTGTGCCGCCTGCCAGGAACATGAGCTTTTCGCGCACGCCCATTTCGGTGGCAATGCGGTCGATCTTAGCGATGTTTTTATAATGGATGGCATCGTGGCTTATAACGGTAGAGGCAAGCATTGCGTCCGCGTTAAGCTCAATAGCTGCGTTAACGAGCTTTTCGGGCGGCACAGAGGTGCCCAAATAGAATACCTCGATACCGTATTTTTCAATACCGCCGTGCTTAATGTCGATGATCTCCCTAAGCCCGACGCTGTGTTCATCCTCGCCTACCGTACCGCATACGACGCGCATGGGCTTTTTCTCGATGGCGGCGCGAAGCTCGTTGTCGCTTAGCACCTCGGGATCTTTAGGGATAACAAGATCGTCAACGTTTATGCTGAAGCCGACTTTACCTTTGAGCTCAATGCGCGTGCCCTCTGCACCGTGCATCACCTCGCAGTTAATAACCTCTGGATCTGATAGGTTCATGCGTCGCGCAAATTCGAGCGCTGCGGCGGAAGCCACCTTCTTTTCGGTGGGAAAAAACATGGTGAGCATCACGGTACCGTCAGCAAGCCATTCCATTTCGGGCTTCAACTGTTTGGCACCCGGATTTTTATACTGAGAAACGCCAGCCATACGCGTGTACACGTTATCTGTGTCGTCAAGCTCGTCGATAAACATGATCTTTTCGGGCACTTCCAATGTACAGCCGCCGATGAGTTTCGCGGGGTCGTTAACAGCGCTTTGGTCATACTGCGCAACATTGTTGTAGCCGTAATGCGCGGTAACGGGTGCGAAATAGCCCTTTTCGCGCTTGTAAATCATGCCCGTGCCGATACCGCCGTCGATCTTTCTTACAATGCCGTCGCCGTTTCGCTCGGGGAACATACCGGAGTCTACAAAGTAACCCGCTTCGACAGCCTTGAAATAGCCGCCCATCTCGAGCATTTCCTCCATAAAGAGCACTGCACGTTCCTTTAGTTCACGCGCTTTGTCACGCAAATAGCCGCTGTCTTTTAATTCCACCATCTCCATAAGCCCGTCAAGACCCACAAGGGTCTGCTTGGCGGTGTCGCAGGCTTCTACATTGTAGATATGCCAGGGCACGTTGCGGCCTTCGTCCGGGGTGATAGTAGATTGTATATCGGCGCTCGTGAGCTTGCTTATGAACATGTTGAGTACATGGGTCACGGTCGCTTCGCGGGCAGATGCCTCTATGTACTTGGTGTTCATCTGTGCACGCATGCGGTATTCGCGGAACAGTTCACGAAGCGCTACGGCATAGGGAAGGTCAATATACACGCAGGGCGCGGGGGTTGCGGTAGGCGGGACGGTAGAAAGGCAAATGTTCTTTTTGTTCATGCCAACCTTTGCGGAAAACAAAGCGTTGATGGCATGCTGCACCATGAGCTCCGGCATTACCTTCCAAGCATCTCGTGCGGTAGCGTTGGCGTTGTGCGCGCCGTCAATTTGCGCCATGTTGGCCCATGCCATAATCTTTTTGGATTCACATGCGTCCACAAATGAGCGCACCATGTTGATGTTGCGATAGATGACATTATACTGCGGGTCTTGATGAGCACCGTTGACACCTTCTTCGGCAAACATTACCGCGATATCCGGTCCGGCTACACCGCTTACATACGAGTGGTAGTTAATGGGGCGGCCCACTTCATCCTCGATGAAATCAAGCGCTTTTCTTTGCGCGCGCACCTGCTTTCGCGTAATGGGTACGCCGCCGCTGCCTTGCGGGGTGCCTTCGATTAACCCGTCATAATGGCTTTGACCTGCCGTGCGGATAACCATAATGTGGTCGGCACCGTGGTGTGCGGCCATGCGCATGCGGCGAATATCGTCTTCAAAACGACCGGAGGCAATCTCCGTGGTAATAACGGGATCGGGCTGCGGGTCGATATCCCCGAAGTTGTGTGCGGGCGGCAATGGCACGGAGCTTTTTAAGGGCTTGGAACAATCCCGATAAGTGAAAGCGCCCATTTGGAGATTGTCCACATGCTCGCGCCACGTCCAGCCGCGCCTGCGGGGACGGTAGTTTTCAAGATTTTCAAGTATTTTCTCTACGTCGATATTCTTTGTGGGGTCGAGCCTATATTCATCCATTATCCGTTACCCCCGTTAAAAAGCGATTCAGCTTTCTCCCAGTAGTTGCCGTCCATAAGGGCAAGCCCCGCATCGCGGATGGGGAGAGAATGTTCTTTTGCAATCTTATACACCACATGCCCCGCCCCGTGGCCGATAAGCCTATGCTCTATACACGCGTCTACAAGTGCTTTTGCCTCAAGCGAGGAGAAACCCATGCGCAACAGCACCGAGCGCTCCACAGAGGGTGTCGTGTTTTCGTAACCGAGCTTGAGCATGGGGTCAACCAGCTCCCCGGCAAGGCTCCAGAAGCGCTTTTCGAGCGCCTCATCGGTGAGGCACTTTAAATGCTCGCGACGTGCCTCAAAATCGTCTTGTCTTTTCATGCGTCCTCCCTGATGCAGCGAAGTACAAACTCGCTGTCGGTCTTGGTTTCCTCCGCCAAAAAGGCGATATCCTCCGGGGTGTATTTGCCGTTGTGCGCACGAAGCGCATTTTTAATGAGCGATGCACGAAGGTGGTTTATATCCGCATCCCGCGCTTTCATAAGCGACGGGTGCTTTGGCAGAATGATGTTTATACCCGGGACTTCCTCCTCGGGGTTGCCGAACCGCACTTCGATGCCGTTTTTCCTGGCAAAAGAAAGCTGCGGGTTTACATGCTTGCCGGCACCCGTATATTCCGTTTCCTGCACCACGATGCTTTGATCCGCATCCATTTCCTGCGCGAGCGAAAATGCCGCTGCCAAGGATGTGTTGCCTGCAGGCCCTTTTTCAAGCCCCTCGAGTGTGGCGAGCATTTCTGTCATATAAAATACCTCGCCTTGGGTCACGGTTACATATCTGTCCATATAGCGAAGCGGCCTTGCGGCACTTCTTGGTACGTCGGAGCGGTCCGGCCATGTGGAATAGGGCATGCCAAAGCCGGTGTGACCCGTGGTAAAGGATTTTTTATTGAACTGCGCGTCGCTTGCCATGTGGAGGCCCTTGAGATTTACGCTCGCTGCCACCACTTGTGCGCCACAGCCTGCCTTCTTTAAACCACGTGCGGTACCTGTCAGGTTGCCGCCCCCCGCGTTGGTGCATACAACAACGTCGGGATCTTTGCCCTCGCGCGCACGGAACTGCTCGGCAATCTCATACCCGAGCGTTTCAACACCCAAAATACCGTAGGCGGTATAGAGCGATGCGTTAAAGAAACCTGTGTCCTCTAAAAGACGCAAGAACACATAAAAAAGCTCAGGGCCTACGCTAAGCTGTACGACCTCCGCCCCCAAGGCCTCGCATTTACGCGCCTTTTCGATGATCTCAGGCTGGCCTTTGCCCTTAGAATCGTAGCATTCCTGCACCACGATACACTTTAATCCCGCCATGGCGCATACGCTTGCGACCGCTGCGCCGTAATTGCCGCTCGTTGCGGATATAGCGCCCTTGTAGCCGAGTTTTTTGGCGGTGTAAATGCTCGTTGCTGCGCGGCGCACCTTAAAGCTGCCTGAGGGGTTTGCTGCCTCGTCTTTGATAAAGATTCGTGCGCCTTTGCCGGGGGCTGCAAATTTCCTTGCAAGTGCTGTGATGTTTTTAAGTTCAATCAGCGGCGTATTGCCTATGGAAAAGCCGCGCTGAATGTCGATGACTTGTTCTATCGTCAGACCGGGTGCGCGCATGAGTGCTTCATAGTCAAACGCTATGGAGCCGCTTTCAAACAGGGAGTAATCCATACCCACAGCAGCCTTCATGATATCGAACTTTCGCGCCATTACGGCTTCGTAAGAGGTGTGTTTCATATGCTTTCACCTCCGAAAAGAAGCGCACGGACGGTATCGTCAATCTCCAAAAGCTCCGGTACAAAATCTCCGAAATCGTGGGAAAAGCGCGGGTTCACCTCTAAAAGCGTGCCTTTTACCTTCCGACCCGTGCGCGTGATTACCGTTGTTTGGGAGCCCAAGCGTGCGGGGGCAGTGAGCCTTCCCTTCACCCATTGCTCAAGCGGTACCTTGTGGGTATCGTCAGGGACCTGTGGTGCACGCTGCGCCGACTCAAGTATCACACTGTGTAAAAGTGCCCAATCGCCTTTTTGTGCCATAACGCCTCTCCTTTATAAAATTGCGGGAACTATCTGTGCCTTATGTTCAATTACTACTTTATATAGTCGCGGAAATCGCCCATGATTGCGCGGGGTACCGGCAAATCCAGCATGGTTTTTAAACCTGGCTCGCTGTTGATGACATGCGGGATCATATTCACACACATGGCGATGGTGCCGATGCCGCCGTCCACCTCGGGGCGAATCTGCATGTTCACCTCCGGGCTTCCTTTCAATACGATATAGTCGCCTGTATAGGTGCCCTCGGCCTCGGGCTCAATCTGCTGCGGGTGGATCATGTCGATCTTCTTTTCCCCGTTCACATAGCCTTGGCCGGTCATATTTACGCCTGCCACGTCGCCCGCGCGAGCAAAGCCGTAAGCGCTCTTACGATCTACCGTGGTAATTATGGGCTTCATCTGCTGCTCGAAGCGGTCAATTTTCCAACCGAGCGCCTCGCCGATCATTCCTACGGATTCCGCAAAGCCGACATGCCCTGCGAGCGTGCCGTCTTTAACACCGTCTTCAAACGCCTTAACGCTAAGCCCTACGCCCTGCTCTTCCATTACCGCCGGACCAAAGGGAGAAAGACTGTTAACGCGCTTGCACATGACCTCTTCTACATCTGTCATGCAGCCCGAAAGACATATGGCGAGAAGGTCCATCATAAGCCCGGGGTTGATGCCCGTTCCAAGTATGGTAACGCCGTTATCCTTGGCGATTTTATCCATTTGCTCAGCAAGCTCGCTTGACTGTGCTTTGGGGTAGCTCATCTCCTCAGCGGTGCAGATGACGTTTACACCCTGCTCGGCTGCGAATTTAATTTTAGGAAAAGCCTTTTTTGTAAACGAGTCCGTGGCAATTACGCAGATGTCAGCGCCCAAAATCGCCTGCTCGATGGAGGGGTTTACAACTACGTCGTTATGATCTTTGCGCTCCATGCCTAATAGCTCAAAAATGCTTTTGTTTACACGGTCGGGATGAATGTCGCAAACGCCGGTAATTTCAATACCCTTTTTCCGCAAGAGCACCTTGGCGACGCCGCTGCCCATTGCACCGAAGCCCCAAATCGCAGCTTTTACCATTTTCATATACTTCCTCCGTCGGGTTTTAATGTGGAATCGCAGTTTATTAGATGAGTTGCTTCCATTATAACACAACGGATGTATATTTCAAGAAACAGAATAGATTTTATACATTTTGGGTAATCACAGAAATCGCCTGTATTTTGGCGTTTTTCTAAATTTCAATTATGTATAAAGCTTGTCTGCTGTCCCGGGCGTTATTCTCCCGCCATTTTTAGGACATACTGTAGCTATCAGGAAAACGGAGGTATCGATATGGAAGGAAAACCCGTAGCAAGCTCGGAGCTTGAAGCCCGGCCGGAAAACGCAAAAATAAGCGCTGTGCTTTCTCTAAAGCAGATACAGGAAGATGTGGCGTTTCAAAAGAAGTACGCAAGAGCGCATTTTAGGCTTGGTGTACTGCGCACCGTGCTGGCGGTGCTTGTGCTTGCGGCGGCGGCTGTTCTGCTGTTTAGCGGCGTACAGCAGGTGCAAGCTACACTCACGCGGCTCGATGCCATGATGGATAAGATTGAGAGCATCGATTTAACAGGCATCGGCCAAAGTGTTGAAGTCCTAAAACAGCAGGGAAACAGCATTGCCGAGGAGACCACGGAAAAGCTCGATGCAGCACTGGCGCAGTTTCAGGAAATGCTTGGTGCTATGGAGAAGGTGGACTTTACAGCACTTACGCAAAGCCTTGAGGATTTTAAGGTTCTTATAGAGCCGGTACGGGCGTTTTTCGGGGGCTAAATACACTACACGCCGTTTTTAAAGATAAGGGCGGATGGTTTCACCGTCCTTTTTTCGCGCGTGCTTTACCCTTTTTCGAATACGAAAAAAGAGGCTTCACTTTTTTGATCCGCATTTTCGCAAGTAAAAGCAAATATTCGCAGTTTCATCCATTATCCGCTTGCATGGAAGGTTTTATAATAGATTTAGGATATCTATGTTTATCATACTGTGAGGGCGGAATTACATGCAGTACGGAAGATTTGACGAGAAAAAGCAGGAATATGTCATCGATCGGGTGGATTTACCCGTTTCTTGGACCAATTACATAGGCATCAACGAAATGTGCGGCGTGTTCAACCACACGGCCGGAGGCTATCTATTTTACAAAACCCCCGAATACCACCGCATCACCCGCTTTCGCCCCAATGGTGTGCCAATGGATTTTCCCGGCCATTACATCTACATCCGCGATGATGAGACCGGCGAATACTGGAGTGTTTCGTGGCAGCCCGTCGGGAAGCCGCTTAACAACGCGCAATATACCTGCCGCCACGGCCTTTCCTACAGCGTGTATGAGTGCGACTATAACGGCATAAAAGCCTCTGAAACATTGTTTGTCGCAGCAGACGACCCCGTGGAAATTATGGACGTAAAGCTTAAAAACACCTCCGGGAAAAAGCGGACTTTAAGCGTTTACTCCTACCTCGAGTTTTCGTTTCACCATATCGACATGGATAATCGCAATTTCCAGATGAGCCTATATGCCGCCGGTTCACGTTATGAAGACGGCGTAATAGAGCACGATCTTTACTATGAGGAAAACGGTTATCAGTTTTTTACCTCGAATTTTAAACCCGATGGCTTCGACTGCTTGCGCGACGCTTTTATAGGCCCCTATCACACGGAGCGTAACCCCATTGCGGTGGAGCGCGGTGCGTGTTCATCGAGCTTTGAAAAGGGCGGCAACCATTGCGGCACTTTGCAAAAAAAGCTTGTTCTCGAATCGGAGGAGGAAGTTCGCCTCATTTACCTTCTGGGCGAAGGAGGAGTTGACGCGGGTAAGCGCATGCGCGATAAGTACGGCAACAACGAAGCGGCTGACATGCAGCTTAAAAAGCTCGCTGCATTTTGGGAGAATAAGCGCCAACAGCTTCAGGTCAATACCCCCAATGACGGCATGAATGCACTTTTAAACACATGGACGCTATACCAGAGCGAGATTAATATCATGTTCTCGCGTTTTTCCTCCTTTATCGAGGTTGGAGGGCGTACGGGGCTCGGCTACCGTGATACGGCGCAGGACGCGATGGCCGTGCCCCACTCCAACCCCGAAAAATGCAAGGAGCGTATCGTGCAGCTTCTAAAGGCGCTCACGAACGAGGGCTATGGTTTGCATCTGTTTGAGCCTCAATGGTTTGAGCAGGAAGGCAAACAGCAAAGCTTTAAATCCCCTACGGTAATCCCTTAACGCGATAAAAAAGACATCGTGCACGGCATACAAGACGCGTGTGCCGACGATGCGCTTTGGCTTGTATCCGCTATCGTCAACTTCGTAAAGGAAACGGGTGATTTCGAATTTTTACATACGCCCGTGACATATGCCGACTTCGGTGCAGATGATGTTTACGGCCATATGAAGCGTATACTGGACTTTTCCGCCAAACAAGTAGGCAAAAACGGCATCTGCAAGGGTTTGCGCGCCGATTGGAATGACTGCCTTAATTTGGGCGGTGGGGAAAGCGCCATGGTGAGCTTTTTGCATCATTGGGCACTCGTGCAATTTATTGAACTTGCGCGTTATCTCGGTAATGCTGAGGATGTAAAAACCTATGAAGCTATGGCAAAGCATGTGAAGGAAGTTTGCGAAAACGTGCTTTGGGACGGCAAATGGTACATACGCGGCATTACGGCGGATAATCGAAAAATAGGCACGCATACCGATAAAGAGGGCCGTGTGCACTTAGAAAGCAACACCTGGGCGGTACTTTCGGGGGTAGCGTCCATGGAGCGCGGCAGGCAGTGCATGGATTCTGTCAAAGAATACCTTTTTACCGAGTACGGTCTCATGCTAAACGCCCCTCCGTACACCAAAGAGGACGACGGCATTGGTTTTGTGACGCGCGTCTACCCGGGTGTTAAGGAAAACGGTGCTATATTCTCACACCCTAACCCCTGGGCATGGGCGGCAGAATGTATATTGGGCAACGGTGCACAAGCCATGGAGTTTTATGACGCGCTTTCGCCTTATAACCAAAACGATAAGATCGAGATACGCCAGTCGGAGCCATATTCCTATTGCCAGTTCGTAATGGGTAAGGCACATACGGCATTTGGCCGCGCGCGCCATCCGTTTATGACAGGTACCGCGGGATGGGCGTATTTTTCAGCTACACAGTGTATGCTTGGTATGCGCCCGGGCTTTGATGCGCTTGATCTCGATCCTTGCGTGCCTGCGGATTGGAAGGAATTTTCTATGCTCCGTACATGGCGCGGCGCAAGGTTTGAGATACGGGTGGAAAACCCGCAAGGCGTGCAAAAGGGCGTTAAGGAGATCTACCTTAACGGCGAGCGCGTGGAACGTATCGCAGTACAGGCAAAAAACACCACACACACGGTTCGCGTCGTGATGGGTTAAACGTTGATTGAATGTTCAGTTATATGGTGTAATGAGAGAAGGAGATAGTTCCATGATTCGATTTGGAACGGGGGGCTGGCGTGCCATCATAGCCGATGGGTTCACCAAAGCAAACGTGCAACTTCTTACCTTTGCGCTATGCAAAATGATGCGCGACGAGGGAAAAGAAAAAAGCGGCGTTTGCATCGGATACGACAGGCGCTTTTTATCGCGGGAGGCTTCGCATTGGGCAGCGGAGGTGTTTGCGGCACAGGGGATTTTTTGCCGCGTTATCGACCGCGAAGCCCCTACCCCGCTTATTATGTTTACGGTAAAACAGCTCAATACCGAGTACGGCATGGCAATCACCGCCAGCCATAATCCCGCCGTGTACAACGGCGTAAAACTTTTCACCGCCGGTGGGCGCGATGCTTCAGAGACGGTAACACGCAAGCTCGAGGGCTATATCGACCGCCATGAGCATGATCTTATCCCCCTTATGGAGTATGAGGAGGCTAAAACCAGCGGCGTTGTGTACGAAATTAACCCGCTCAACGACTATATCGACAGCATTTTGGCGCTTGTGGATACCGAAGCCATTAAAAAGGCGCGCTTAAAGATTGCCTTAGACCCCATGTACGGTGTGAGCCAAACGAGCCTTCGCACAATACTTCTTACTACGCGCTGCGAGGTGGATGTTATCCACGAGCGCCATGATACGCTGTTTGGTGGCAGGCTTCCCACGCCAAACCCGGATACACTCAACAGCTTGAGCGATTTTGTTGTGGAAAACAAATGCAGCCTCGGCATAGCAACCGACGGGGATGCCGACCGTATCGGCGTCATCGACGATGCGGGTGCTTTTGTGCATCCCAATAAACTTTTGGTACTCTTGTATTATTATCTTTTGCAATACCGCGGCTGGCACGGGCCGGTTGTCAGAAACAACTCCACAACCCATCTTCTTGATCGCGTGGCGAAGGCATTTAACGAAATTTGCTACGAGGTGCCGGTGGGCTTCAAGCATATCTCCTCCAAAATGGAGGAAACAGGTGCCGTAATCGGCGGTGAATCCTCGGGCGGGCTTACGGTTCGCGGGCATATCCGCGGCAAGGATGGCATCTATGCGGCGGCGCTGCTTGTAGAAATGACGGCAAAAACCGGCAAGCGACTGAGCGATTTATACTCTGAGATTACAGCAATATTCGGCGATGCATATACTGCAGAAGCCGATATCAAGCTCAACCGCGGCAACAAACAGGTGCTGATGGACAGACTGTTTGTCGATAAGCAGCTGCCGGAATTCCCGTTTAAGATTGAGCGGGTTTCCTACCTAGACGGCTGCAAAGTGTATTTTAAAAACGGAGGCTTTATGGTTGCGCGTTTTTCCGGCACCGAGCCACTTTTAAGGCTGTGCTGTGAAATGGGTACGCAAAAGGACGCGGACGCATGCCTCAGGCTTTTTGAGCAATTTCTGGAGCTCCAAGCCGCATAAGCGCTTAAAACATAACATATTGCATATGGTTTTATGCTATAATCCCTCCAAGCAGCGTGTTGCGGTTTAGGAGAAGGAGCAATAGCGTTTCTCGCCGCTCGGCTTTCGTGCGGCGTTTTTGTTTAATTTAAACGTACATAAGGTGATCACGGAGGGAATATGAAGTATCTTCTTAAAGGGAAATATGTTTATACCGATTTTGCGGCCGGCGACAGCGGTTTGTTGCGCAATGCTGCGGTGTGTATAGAAGACACAAAGATCTTAGAGGTTGGCAATGCAGAAGCTCTGTGCAAAAAATATCCGGACGCCGAGGTGCTTGGCGGCGACGCCTATGCGGTAATGCCGGGCATTGTGAACGCGCATTCCCACGGAAGCGGACTATCCCATGTACAGCGCGGAATCGGCTTTGATTTTCTTGAGAACTCCTTGTATGATTGGGCGCAGTGCATTACGCTTCCGCCGGAATTGAATGCGCCTATGACAGCGCTTCGCCATTTGCGAAACGGCTGCACAACCATGCACCATAACGTGATGGGCGCAGCCTTAGATGCGACAGCCTATGATACAACTGTGCGGTACCTTACTGCTTATCAAAAGACCGGCATGCGCGTTGCTTATTCCCCCGGTATCCGTGACGTTAATGCTCTTATAAGCGACGACGAAGCGTTCTATCAAACGCTTCCGCCCGATTTGCAGGCATTTGTTTATAAAAGTATTTTCTTTGATAAAGCGCGCGCTCGCGATATGTATTTTGAATGGTTTGAACAGACGTATCAGACGTTTAACTCCGACATGACCAAGGTTTTCCTAGGGCCGTGCTGGGCACATGGCGCAACGGATGAACTTTTGACGCGCGTTAAGCAGACAGCGGAGGATTACGGCCATCTTCCCATTCATATACACACCCTGCAAACGCCGATCCAGCGCGGGTATGGGTTAAAAAAATACGGCATGTCGCTTTTGAAGCGGCTTGATTTACTCGGCGTTGCAGACGACAATCTCACACTAGGGCATGCTGTGTATCTCGACGAGAATGACATTCAAATTCTTAAAGATAAAAATGCATCCGTTACACATCACGCCAGCTGCAATCTGGCTATGCGAAACGGCATCTCCCCCGTCTGGTACCTGCAGCGTGCAGGTGTAAACGTTGCGCTTGGCATAGATGAAAAGAGTATCAATGACGACGAAGACGCATTTATGGAGCTTCGCATGATCTATTATCTCTCGCGTGTAAGCGGATTTGATCTTGCTGACACGAAGGCACTTACGCCGTACGAGGTGCTATCGATGGGCACACGCAACGCAGCACGTACGCTTGGATTGGAAAATAAGATCGGTGCATTAAAGCCAGGCATGCAGGCGGATGTTGTTGTAATGGAGCTTAGCGCGATTGAAAACGATCCGTGCGTAGTTCCTAATGCGGATCCTTCCATGACGCTTATACACCGCGCGTTGGGACGTTATGTAACGGATGTGTTTGTAAACGGCAAGCCGGTTATCCTGGGCAAGAAATGCCTGACCATCGATAAAGATGCGCTCTATGAGGAAGTGCGCAGCTTCGCTGCAAAGGATATGCCGGAGAAGAACCGCATATATGCTGAGAACATGCAAAAGCTCAAGCCCTATATGCAGGCGTGGTATAAGGATATGGACGATTTTGAAAGGGTTCCGTTCTATCCTGTAAACTCTAAAAAATAAACAATGCCCGTGCTTTCTGATAAAATAGTTTACAATATCCCGGCGCGATTTTATGCTATAATTCCCCAAACAGCGTGTTGCGCTCTAGGAAATGGGGTGTGAAGCATAGAGCCTAATTGGAAAAAGGGAAGTAAGTTCTTCGCCGCCGGGCTGGTTGCTGCGGTGATGCTGCTTTTAGTTGGCTTAGGAGGAACGGTTTTCACGCTTCGCGTGTTTTACTTTAACGGAAGCTTTCTGGAGCCGGGAACACTCCTAAGGGTGGCACTGATATCCCCTTTGCCGATCGTGTTGGGGATATGGCTTTTATATGCTCTGAGCGGCTCAGTGGACTTTCATAAAAAGCTGCTCAATGCAGCGTGGTGGTTTTTTACTGTTCTTTACTGCATAATCTTAGGGCTTACTTTGTTCGTCGGCGGACGGCAAGACTATGACTATTCCTATCTGCAGCCGAATCTCGTGCCGTTTGTTTCGACCATAAGCGAAATCAAAAATGCGTTTATCGGGCGGTTTACGATAAGACCATTCATAAGCCTTATCGGGAATTTGGCAATGTTTACTCCGCTTGGGTTTTTGCTGCCGTGGAGAATGAAGGGAAAGTATCCGAAGTCCAAAGCTGCATTTGTGCTTTTTCTAGCAATCCTGACAGTGGAGGTTTTACAGCAGCTTTTCGTGGTAGGCATATTCGATATAGACGATATACTGCTTAATTTTGCGGGCGCGCTTTTTGGAATTGCAGGTAAAGTCGTTGTGGAAAAGTACTTTTCTTGTCGAAAGCCTTCTACAACATTACAAATTCCTTAACGCATCCACCGTCGCCGTCTTGGCGGCGGTTTTTTCGTCTTTTTGCTTGATGATGCGCGCGGGTGTACCCGCAACAACCGCATTTTGCGGCACATCGTTTATAACAACAGCGCCTGCTGCAACAACTGCGTTTTTACCGATGCGCACCCCTTCTAAGATTACGGCATTTGCGCCGATTATTACGTCATCTTCTACGATTACGGGTAAAGCGCTCGCGGGCTCTATAACGCCTGCAAGAACGGCACCCGCGCCGATGTGACAGTTTTTGCCTACAGTTGCACGGCCGCCTAACACCGCGTTCATGTCGATCATAGTGCCTTCGCCTACGACCGCGCCTATGTTGAGTACCGCACCCATCATAATAACCGCGTTTTTACCGATGGTGACCATTTCTCGAACGATGGCACCCGGTTCGATGCGCGCAGGTATGTCCTTTAGGTCAAGCATGGGAACGGCAGAATTGCGGCAGTCGTTTTCTATAACGATATCCGCGATAGAATCTTTATTGGCATTGAGGATCGGTGAAAGCTCGTTCCAATCACCAAATATGATTTTATCGCCCATACCGAACACCTGTGCACTGCCGTAGTCGATAGGTGCTTTTTCTTTTATATAGAGCTTAACGGGCGTTTTCTTTTTGGAAGTAGAAATGTAGCGGATCATCTCTTCTGCGTTCATAACGCACCTCCGAACAGTATCTGATCTAAAGTATAATAGCCGTTTTCCTTGCCGACAAGCACTTGTGCCGCTTTGAGTGCGCCGCTAGCAAAAACAGCACGGCTTGAAGCGCGGTGGGTAATTAGTAGCTCTTCATCCTGCCCGAAAAAGCTTACGGTATGTGTTCCGGCCACCGTGCCGCCGCGAAGAGCATGTATGCCAATTTCCTTTTGCCCGCGTTTCGATGAAACCCCAACGCGCCCATAAACAGGCGTATAGGCGTGCTTTGGGTCGATGGCATCGTACAATAGTTTTGCGGTTCCGCTGGGCGCGTCCGCTTTGGTTGCATGGTGTATTTCCGTAATCTCTGCATCAAAGCCGTTTAGCAATGTTTCGGAGAATGTTCCAAGCATCTTTTTTAATACCGCTATGCCTATAGAATAGTTTGTGCTGTGAAGTACGGGCGCATATTCGCCCAATGATTGAAAGGTGCCCATATCCTCTTTTGTGTAGCCCGTTGTGCCGCTCAAAAGCGGCATACCCGTACGGCGAATGCAGTCCGCAATATTTACTAAAGCACCTGGTGCTGAAAAGTCCATGACGATATCCGCTTTCTTCCCCAGCGTAAACAACTTGCTTGCGTTTTTCTCATGAACGGTGCTCACAACCGTATGGCCTGCGTCCATGGCGAGGTTTTCAATAAGCCGCCCCATGCGGCTGTAGCCGACAAGTACGATTTTCATAGGGCGTTGACCGAAAGAAGTGCTTGTTTTAAACGCGCCTTTGCACCGTCGCTCATTTCAAACAGCGGTAATCTTAAACTCCCTGCTTCAAGTCCCATCATGTTCATGGCGGCTTTTACGGGGATGGGGTTTACCTCGATGAACAGATTGTTGATGACATTCAGATACTTCAGCTGTGCTTCTCTCGCCTTTTTTAGATCGCCGCATAAAAAGTCCATGACTATTGTATGCACGATTTCAGGTAGTATGTTTGCAAAAACGGAGATAACGCCGCTGCTGCCTAAAGCCATCATGGGCACGATTACATCGTCGTTACCGCTGTACATATGAAAATCGTCGCTCAAATACCTTGCGATTTGTGAAGCATAACTGAGGTTTCCCGACGCCTCCTTAATGCCCAGGATGTTTTCGTGCTTATATAGGCGTGCTATCACATTCTCGGAAATAGAGCAGCCTGTGCGTCCGGGCACGTTGTAGAGGATACAGGGTATGTTTACAGCGTCCGCAACGGTCGAAAAATGGCGATACATGCCCTCTTCATTGGCCTTGTTGTAATATGGCGTGATGACAAGAAGACCGTCAGCACCCGCATCTTGAAAGCGAAGGCTCTTTTCGAGCATGGTTTTTGTACAGTTGGAGCCGCTGCCTGCAAGTATGGGTATGCGGCCGGTTGCTTTATTTACGACGCGCTTTAAAACACTTTCGCACTCCTCCTCCTTCATAGTGGATGCTTCCCCCGTTGTGCCGAGCACCACAATGCCGTCGGTTCCGCTTGCAATATGCCAATCCACAAGCTCGTCAAGCCGTAAATAGTTGACGGAGCCGTCCTCATGAAACGGGGTTACGAGCGCAACGATGGAGCCTTTCAAATTAAGCATTTTGTGTACCGCCTTTATAAAAAATAATTGCTTATTACACCGGTGTACAAAGTTCGAACTCCTCCGCAAGCAATCGAGCGCCGCGCTCTGCATCTGCGGCGTCCACCGTAACGGAGATGGAAATTTCGCCGGTGCTGATTTGGTAACAGCGTATGCCGTTTTTATAGAGCACCGAAAATGTGCGGTTTGCAATATCGCTATGCGTGATAAGACCCATACCCGCAAGCGATATCTTCACCAAGGGAGCATGCATGGTAAGTTCGTAGGGAAAGCCCGTCTGCGCTAAGGCTCTTTTAAGCATTTCGGCTTCGTCAATTTTACAGCCAAACGAAAGCGTAACGCTGCCGTCTTGTAAAAGCTGTTGTGAAAGAAGGCCGGCTTTAATATCAAGCTTCGCGATGATAGAAAATAAATCGCGTAAACAGCTTCCGTCATGAGGTGCTTTCGCAATATGAAAGACGGTGTAGTCATTTTCAAGGCATATGCCCGTTACCGGCATATCTTCAAAGGTATCGTCCCGCTCCATAATATAGGTCCCTTTCGATTTATCAAAATCCAAAGCATGCCCTAGGTACAAGGGCACTTTGTACTTTTTGGCGAGCTCAACACTTCTTGTTTCCAAAACCCCCGCACCAAGTGCTGCCATCTCCATCATCTCGTCATATGTGATGCGGTTTATAGGCTTTGCGCCGGGGCACCTTCGCGGGTCAATTGCGAATATGCTATCCACATCCGTGTAGATCTCACAGTCGTAGTTGAGCTTGGCAGCCAGCGCAACGGCGGTGGTGTCCGAGCCGCCTCTGCCGAGCGTTGTGATGTTCCCTAATACATCCGCGCCCTGAAACCCTGCTACCACGACAACCTTGCCCTGTTCAATGTGGTGTTTCAACGTGTTTGCATGAATATCTATGATTTTTGCACGTGCGTGGTTGTCGTTCGTCAAAAATCCGCACTGGGTTCCCGTGAGCGATACGGCGGGAACTCCCATGCCGCTTAAAGTCATAGCAAGAAGTGCAACTGTGGATTGTTCGCCCGTCGACATCAGCACGTCAAGCTCGCGGGCATTGTCTGCACCGCCTGTTTTATTGGCCAGCTCGATGAGTTGGTTCGTCGTTTTGCCCATGGCGCTTGCCACAACCACGATGTCGTGTCCTGCTTGTTTTTCTTTAGCCACGCGTGCTGCCACGGCCTTAATTCTTTCGATGGTTGCAACGCTGCTGCCTCCGTATTTTTGCACGACACCCATACTTGCCTCCGCAAACCTTAATTGCTTCTTTTACCATATTAGTAAATATAACGGGTATTTATATTGCAAAAACTGCAGAAGTGGTTGTTTTTTGTGCAAACATAACGACTTACGGATACCAAGTATGTTTTTTATAACATACAATCAAAGCAACGGCTCTTACTGGGGAGGTACGACATGCTTGAAGCGCTTACAAGATACAGAAGAGAATTGCATCAAATACCCGAACTCGGCTTCAATTTACTTAAAACCATAGCGTATGTGGAACATGTGCTTACACCGCTTAACTGTGAGGTAACGCACCCCGCACAAAGCTCGGTCTGCGCTTTTTTTGATGCGGGAAAGCAGGATACTGTAGCCTTTCGCGCAGATATGGACGCGCTTCCCATTTTAGAGGAGACGGATGTGGAGTATGCATCGCTACATTGTGGGTGCATGCATGCCTGCGGGCATGACGGACATATGAGCATGCTGCTTACACTTGCGGGCATAGTGGATAAAATGCTTACGTCACTTCCCCATAACGTGCTCTTGATTTTCCAACCTGCCGAGGAAACCACGGGTGGTGCTAAGGCAATCGCGGAAAGCGGAATTTTTGAGAGGCATAATACTTCGTGCATTTTCGGCATGCATCTTTGGCCGGAGCTGCCTTTTAGAAAAGTTTATACAAGACCCGGTGCAGTCATGGCCCAAACGGGGATCGTGCATGTGGAGATTGAGGGAAAAAGCGCACATATAGCACGTGCGAAAGAGGGCTTTGATGCGCTGTACGCGGGCGTTGAATTTTTGCATAAGG
>JAEZLG010000024.1 GCA_023435855.1 Bacillota bacterium
CGTCTGAGCAGAGTGCCGGCTGGAAGTTCAACCAGTGCGAAATGAAGGGCATACCGCTTCGCTTGGAGATTGGCCCCCGCGACATCGAAAACAATCAGGCGGTGCTTGTGCGGCGCGACAGCTTTGAGAAGGTTACCGTTTCACTCGATAACCTCGCGGATTCGGTAAAGACGCTTCTTGACGACGTGCAGACCGGGCTTTATAACAAAGCGCTTGCCATGCGCGAAAGTAAAACCGTGGATGCGACAGATTTTGAAGCTTTAAAGTCCGGCGTGCAAACGGGTTTTGTGCGCGCCATGTGGTGCGGCGAGCGCGACTGCGAGGATGAGATCAAAGCAAAAACCGGCGCAACCACGCGCTGCATGCCGCTTGAGGAGCACGATCATTTGAGCGATACATGCGTGCATTGCGGTAAGACTGCTAAACACCTCATGTATTTTGCGAAGGCGTATTAAGCGCTGATGCGCTTTCGAAGAAATGGCTTTGCCATTTCTTCGAGGCCGCTGCGGCGGGAATTTACACGGTTTTGCTGCACCTGCGGTGCGGCCGCAAAACCCTGATAAGAACGAAAACCTTCGGTTTTCATCCGTTTTGACGCACATGTCGTCAAAGCCGGAGTGAAGATTAAGGGGTTGCGCCCCCTTAATGATCCCCGAAAGTTCGGGGCTTACAGCCCCCGAACCCCTGTAGGGGCGGCTATTAGCCGCCCGCGGTTACCGCTTTGCAGCTTAACAGCGTGGGGGTGGTTATCCGCCCGCGTAAACCCAACGATACATTGCAGGGCGGGATGATTCCCCTCTTTGGAGGGGTGGCGCGGAGCGATGGTTCATCTCGCCGCGTTTATTACAAAGACATAAAATATCTTAGGGAACGGTTTTGACCGTTCCTTTACTTTACCCATATTTTACATTCATCCTCTTTTTCATTTAACATGCGGGATTTATCATGAAAGCGTGGAAAATAAGAGAAAAGGAAAGAGGAAGATACACATGAAGAAGATTTTGACCATTGCGATTGCAGCGCTTATGACGCTTTCACTCGTCGCTTGCACCGCGAAGGCTCCCGAGCAATCCCCGGCACCTGTGACAAGCGAATTTGATTTTACAAATGATGTCCATATCGTATCCCGCGAAGAAGGCAGCGGCACGCGCGGCGCGTTCATCGAGCTGTTCGGGGTAGAGCAGAAAGATGCTAACGGCGAAAAGGTCGACTACACTACCGACGAAGCCGCTATTACCAACAACACCTCCGTCATGCTCACCACCGTTGCGGGTGATGATTATGCCATCGGCTACGTTTCGCTCGGTTCTTTAAACGATACCGTAAAGGCGCTTGAGATCGACGGTGCTGCGGCCACGGTTGAGAACATCCAATCCGGTACCTACAAGATTGCCCGCCCGTTCAACATCGCTACCAAGAGCGAAGTGAGCGAAGCAGCGCAGGATTTCATTAACTACATCCTTAGCGCAGAAGGCCAGGCGGTCATATCCGAGAACGGCTACATCGGTTCCGATAGCGCCACTGCGTTTGCAGGCGGCAATGCAAGCGGCAAGGTTGTGGTAGCAGGTTCGTCCTCCGTGAGCCCCGTGATGGAAAAACTCAAGGAAGCTTACGCAGCCGTGAATGCCAACGTGAGCATTGAAATACAGACCAGCGACTCAACCACCGGCATGACCTCGGCCATCGAAGGCATCTGCGATATCGGTATGGCTTCTCGTGCACTCAAGGATAGTGAGCTTGAAGCCGGTCTTATCGGTACCGTCATCTGTCAGGACGGCATCGCAGTAATCTCGAACCTCAAAAACCCCATCAACGGCTTAACTGCCGAGCAGGTAAAGCAAATTTACGTAGGCGAAGTCCTCTCGTGGGATGAGCTTGAAGGTTAAAAATTCGGCATGGAGCATCCGGGATTATCCCGTATGCTCCGTCCCAAATGTTAAGGAAACGCTATGAAGCATACTAAAGAGAAAGTAATGAAGCTCGTGTTTGCGGCAGCTGCCAGCGTAAGCTTACTTGCGCTAGCGCTTATTTGCTTATTTTTATTCGCAAACGGCATACCGGCCATCAAAGAGATCGGCATATTGGAATTTTTGGGTGGGGAGAAATGGAAGCCGTCCAACGGTTATTACGGCATTTTGCCTTTTATTGTAGGCAGCATTTATGTAACAGCAGGCGCACTTATTATAGGCGTGCCTATTGGCCTTTTGTGCGCGGTATACCTTGCACGGTTCTGTCCTCCAAAGCTTTATAAAATATTGAAGCCGGCAGTGGAACTCCTTGCAGGTATTCCTTCCGTTGTATACGGCTTTTTCGGCCTCGTCGTGCTTGTGCCCTTCATTCGTGATGAGTTTGGAGGTATGGGTACAAGCATGCTCGCCGCATGCATCCTTTTAGGCGTGATGATACTCCCGACAATAATAACCGTAAGTGAAAGCGCAATACGCGCGGTACCGGAGAGCTACTACGAAGGCGGGCTTGCCTTAGGTGCAACGCATGAAAGAAGCGTGTTTTTCACAACGGTTCCCGCGGCAAAATCCGGTATACTCGCAGGGGTTATCCTTGGCGTAGGACGCGCCATCGGCGAGACAATGGCTGTTGTTATGGTAGCGGGCAACCAGCCGCGCATGCCTGCGGGGTTATTAAAGGGAATACGAACCATGACGGCTAACATCGTTATAGAGATGGGTTATGCGGCCGATTTGCATCGCGAAGCGCTCATCGCAACGGCAGTGGTGTTGTTCGTATTCATTTTACTCATCAATCTTTTGTTTTCCGTTTTGAAACGGAAAACCTTGTAAGGGGTCGGGGTTATGGAGCATATTAAAAGAAAAAAGAAAATTCGTCGCGATCCCTTGTCCGTTGTACTCCACATTGCGGTAACGTTTGCTGCCGGTATAACAGCTGCTTCGGTACTCGTTATACTTGGGTATGTACTCTTCAAGGGTGTGCCGAATTTAAGCTGGGACCTCTTTTCATTTAACTATACATCCGAGAACGCGTCGCTTATGCCCGCACTCATCAACACTCTCGCGATGACGGTACTATCGCTTTTTATCGCTGCCCCTATCGGTATATTTTCTGCCATTTACCTGGCGGAATACGCAAAACGCGGCAATAAGCTTGTGAAGGTGGTTGCCGTTACGGCAGAAACGCTTTCCGGTATCCCTTCCATTGTGTATGGACTTTTCGGGCTTCTGTTTTTTGTCAGCGCGCTCAAGTGGAGTTTTTCATTGCTTGCAGGCGCATTTACGCTCGCTATCATGAATTTGCCGCTTATAATGCGCACTACAGAGGAAGCATTACGCGCTGTGCCGGACGCCTATCGCGAAGGCAGCTACGGCCTTGGTGCGGGTAAACTTCGAACGGTATTTAAGGTGGTTTTGCCCGTGGCGGTGCCCGGCATACTCGCAGGCATCATTTTGGCGGTAGGGCGTGTGGCAGGGGAGACTGCAGCGCTTATCTACACGGCAGGCACCGTGCCGCAGATTGCCGGCTCACTGTTCCAATCCGGCAGAACGCTCTCGGTGCACATGTACGTGCTTTCAAGCGAAGGGCTTCATGTGGATGAGGCCTATGCTACGGCAGCGGTACTTGTGGTGGTAGTATTGCTTATCAACCGCCTTTCTGCGTACGTGGCGAAAAAGATTTCCAAGGGATGAGGTATTGATTACAAATGAATAAAATAGAAGTACGCGCTCTGGATTTATATTACGGAAGTTTTCAGGCGCTCAAAAAAGTAAATCTCACTGTACCCGAGAACCATATAACCGCGCTCATCGGCCCCTCAGGATGCGGCAAGTCCACGCTTTTAAAAACGCTTAACCGCATGAACGACCTTGTGGTAGGCTGCAGAACGGAAGGGGAGGTATTGCTCGACGGGCAAAGTATATTTAACGGCATGGATGTTAACCTATTAAGAAAACGCGTAGGCATGGTGTTTCAAAAGCCTAACCCTTTTCCCAAGAGTGTTTACGATAACGTGGCGTTCGGACCGCGCACACATGGAATCATATCTAAAGCTAAGCTTGACGATATCGTGGAGCGCTCGCTTCAA
>JAEZLG010000026.1 GCA_023435855.1 Bacillota bacterium
CCCGGCGTTTTTATACCTTACTATATTAATAACCGAAAAGTTCTCCGCACGAGAGTATTGCCCCCGCGCCGCCTACACGTACTGCGGGTGCATGGCTATTCTGTGTGAGTTTTGTTAAAACGGAGGAAGGCCGACGCATCGCCTCGCCCTGTACAAAGCGGTTTACGGTATCGGGTTCCACGAGCCCGTGCTGGTACAAGTAGTAGGTAAGTGCACCGTTTGAAGTGCCGGTAGCAACCTCTTCGTTGATGCCGTAAACGGGTGCAAAATTACGGCAGTAAGCGCAAACGCCGTCGCTGCCAAGCGTAAATGCATGTATACCCACAACATTATGCTTGAGCGAAACCTCAGATATGGCTTTGAAATCCGGGACAATATCGTTTAATGTCTCGCGGTCGTTTACGGCGAGCATGATATCGGGAAGTCCGGTTGATACGATTTCGGGCAAAAGCCTTAAGGGCATGTCCGAAATGCTCAATCCTAAAGCGCTGTAAAGCGGGCCAAGGTCCCGCGTACCTATGCGTGAAAGGCTAACGGGCGCGGTTTGGTCCATCCATACGCTGTCGGATAGTACGTCGACTTTTATAAGGCCGGCGTTTGTTTTTACATCACAGGTGCTACCGGGCTGTACAAGCCCCGCGTGGCGCAATGCCGTGAAGGCTGCGATGGTAGCGTGTCCGCAAATGGAAACCTCGTCCGTAGGTGTAAAGTAACGCACGGAAAATGTATTGCCGCTTTGCTGTACAAAAGCTGTTTCACTATAGCGAAGCTCTGCAGCGAGATAGCGCATGTAGGATTCCTGAAGTGCTGTATCGGTTAAAACTACACCCGCAGGGTTCCCGCCAAATAAGGATTGTGAAAAGGCATCTACAATATATAAAAGCACGCGGTCACCTCTTTTAACAATGTCGTGTAACACAAACGCATAGGGATATGATGGACAATCATATGTTTATTATAACATACACAAATACGATTGACACGGGAAATACACGTGCTATAATAATTATGGTTAGCCAACGCTAACTAGTGGAGGAAGCATGCAGCAGCTACAAAGGACAGATAGAAAAACACTTGCAGAGCTTAGTGCGGGGCAAAAGGGCCGTGTCTATTCCGTAGATGCCTCGGATCCGCGCATCAAGCGGCGAATTGTGGATATGGGTATCACACCCGGTATAGAGATTGAGGTTGTAAAGCTCGCACCCATGGGCGATCCCATCGAGCTTTCCTTGCGCGGTTATGAGCTTTCCTTAAGACGCGATGAAGCGCTTTTTATTACGCTCATGCGTGAGGACGAGCAAAAAAAGCTTCAAAAAGAGCTTATTGAAACCGAACGTGAGCGCGAGCACCGCGGGCGAGAGCTTTTAAAACAGATGCAGCATGAAAATGATGCCGATATAAACGAGCATAAACGCGCCGCAATGCTCACGGAGTTTATTCTTGACGATCCATCGGGCGGTCTTAAGGAAGCGCCATTTACAAAAACACATGGCACGGATAGCGCGCCTGTACGGTTCGCGCTCGTAGGCAACCCTAATTCCGGAAAGACAACGCTGTTTAACGCCATGACCGGAAGCCGCGAATATGTCGGCAATTGGCCGGGCGTTACGGTTGAAAAAAAGGAAGGCAAAGTTAAAACCAAAAAGAACGACTCCAAGGAAGGTTTAAATACGCATGGGCATGATATGACGCTCGTGGACCTGCCGGGCATCTATTCACTTTCGCCGCATTCTATGGAGGAACTGATTGCCAGAAACTTCATTTTAGAAGAGAAACCGGACGCCATCATCAACATCGTGGATGGCACAAACCTTGAGCGTAACCTCTATTTGACCGTACAGCTTATGGAGCTTGAGCGCCCCATGATCATCGCTCTTAATATGATGGATGAGGTGCAAAAAAACGGGGATGAAATTGACTGTAAGAGGCTGTCGCTGGAACTTGGCATTCCGGTGGTCCCGATTAGCGCTCGCACAGGTGAGGGCGTAGGGGAGCTTGTGGAAAACGCGCAGAAGCTCCTTTCTGCGGTGCATACCCAGATGCACGAGGGCTTTCTCATAGAACCTGATGACGTGTATGACGATATGACGCATATCGAGCATCACCGCATCGGAGCAATTGTAGAGCAATATGCAGAGCGGGCCGGATTACCCCTGCATTGGACGCAAATAAAGCTCTTGGAGGGCGATGAGATTGTCTATAAATCGCTTGATCTCCCGGCACATGTTAAAAAACAGGTCGATACAATTGTTAAAAACTATGCCGTGCTAAGCCCTCTTGGCGATAATGAGACCATGATTGCCGACAGTCGCTACCGCTACATCGATAAGGTGTGTTTAGCGGCTTTAAAGCGCGCGCCGCGCATGGCGGGGGGCAATCGCTCGTCGAAGATCGACAAGGTGCTCACAAACAAATACCTCGCCATGCCGATCTTTTTAGGCATCATGCTCCTCATTTTCACGTTTACCTTTTCCACGGTGGGCGCATGGCTCAGCGACGGATTGGGCTACCTTATCGATGTGGGCGTGGAACCTTATGTGCGTGCCGCAATCATAAACGCAGGCGGAGATGCGTGGTTTGTAAGCCTCATATGCGACGGTATCATTAAAGGCGTAGGCAGCGTACTTACGTTTTTACCGCAGATTACGCTTTTATTCTTCTGCCTTTCTATACTCGAAGACAGCGGGTACATGAGCCGCATAGCATTTATCATGGATAAACCCATGCGCCGTTTCGGCCTGAGCGGCAAAAGCTTTATTCCGCTTTTAATGGGCTTTGGCTGCACCGTGCCTGCATCCATGGGCGCACGCACCATGGAGAACATGAAGGATAAGCGCATGACCATACTCCTTGTACCCTTTATGAGCTGTTCGGCAAAGCTGCCTGTCTACGGCCTTCTCGCAGGTGCGTTTTTTGCCAAAGGAAGTGCTTTGGTTATATTCGGGCTGTATGTGTTCGGCATCGTTTTAGGCATATTGTCAGGGCTTGTGTTTAAGAAAACGTTTTTTCGCGGTAAGGACGCACCATTCTTAATAGAAATGCCGCCTTACCGTATGCCGACCGTTAAAAACACGGCGCTGCATGTGGGCGAACGCGTAGGGCATTTCTTGGAAAAAGCGGGCACGATTATTTTAGCCATGAGCGTGCTGCTGTGGTTTTTACAAAGCTTCGACCTTAGCTTTAAAATGGTGGAAACACCTGCAAACAGTATTTTAGGCAAGCTCGGTACACTGATTGCACCTGCGTTTAGCCCCATGGGATTAGGCGCATGGCAGGTTGCGGTGGCACTTATTACGGGGCTTGCTGCTAAGGAAGCCGTGGTATCGGCACTCGCCATGTTCTACGGCTTTTCAGCAGCTGCGGGGGATAGTGTGATTCACACAGCGCTGTCCTCCACTTTTTCGCCGCGAAGCGCTCTCGCTTTCCTCGTGTTTGTTTTACTCTATCCACCCTGCATAGCGGCTATGACCACTATGCGGCGCGAGCTTGATAGCCGCGCCTATACGGCGATTGGCATAGCATATCAGATTGCAATCGCTTATGTGGCTTCGCTTGCTGTGTACTTAGTAGGAGGCTTATTCGTATAATGGACGTTTTATTTTATGTAATCGCGGCAATCATCGTCGCATGGAGTATATACTGCCTTGTGCGAGCTGCAAAAAACGCCAAAAAGGGCTGCGGCTGCCGCTGTGCAGGTTGCAACAGGGATTGTTCAAAGCGGGAGAAGAAAAACTAATTTTGCCTTTTACAGTTCACAAAAATAACGCGATTGCAGCAGGATTTTGTGGTATCCTTGGAGAACAAAACAATAAGTCAAAGCATCGTAAATAAGCGGTGCTGGGAAAGGGGAATAAAACGATGCGTATCACGATCATCGGCAAGAACATCGAAATCTCCGACCACCTCCGGAAGCTGGCGACCGATAAGGTCCAAAAGCTCGACAAGTACTTCCCCGAGAATACGGAGGCAAACGTCGCCATGTCCGTGGAGCGTTACCGCCACATTGTTGAGGTAACCATACCCTATTCGGGCGGAATCATCCGTGGCGAAGAAGTCACAGGCGATATGTACGAGTCTATCGATCGCGTGCTCGACAAGCTTGAAAAACAGATTGTCCGCTATCGCACCAAGCTCGAAAAGAATCTCCGTGCAGGCGCATTTAAACATTGCGGCCCTGAGCTTTTAGACCAAATGGAAGACGGGGAAGAACCCGAAGAAAAGCACGTGGTGAAGGTAAAGCATTTCAATCTCAAACCCATGACGGTGGATGAGGCGATGCTTCAAATGGAACTTCTGGGCCATTCGTTTTACATGTTCACCAACGGCGAAACCGGTCAGGTCAATGTGATCTATCAGCGCAAGGACGGCAACTACGGCCTTATCGAGCCGGAGTATTGAGCATAGATAACACAAAGGGCGCAGTAAGCGCCCTTTTTTATAGTCAAAAAAGTGAGCTGCATCACTTTTTTGAGAGATTGCACACTTTACCTAAAATGCTCCGCATTTCCGGGCGGTAAAGCGTGAAAGGTACAAAAGCCTACGGCTTTAATCCGTTTTGACGCGCATGTCGTCAAAGCCGGAAGGAAGTCAAGGGGTGCGCCCCTTGACAATCCTTTGGTTTTCTTAAAAATATGATAAAGGCGCAGTAAGGCTGTTTTTTCATCCCAAGATTTTTGCATCAACTTCTTATATAACTTCGCATAATTTTTCGCGGGCGTAATAATTTAAAATCGGGTGTTGTAACTTTCACGTCCGGAGGATATAATCAAACCCAGTACCCCCATGCAAAAAGGCGCATGAGGGCATATCCGCGTGGAGGAAGCTATGTTTATCGTAGTAGGCTTGGGGAACCCCGGGCATGAGTACGCCAGGACGAGGCATAACATCGGCTATATGACGCTCGATGTGCTAAGCGATCGCTTTTCTATTGATATCCGCAGGCATAATTTTAAGGCGGTGTTCGGTGAGGGGCATATAGGCGGTCAAAAGGTGGTCTTGGTTAAGCCCGAAACCTATATGAACAACTCGGGCTTCTCCGTAATGGAGATTATGAATTTCTATAAATGCGAGCATAGTGAACTCATCGTCGTGTACGACGATGTAGATTTAAAGCTGGGCAGCATTCGCATTCGTGCAGGCGGAAGCTCCGGCACACACAACGGTATGAAAAGCATTATATTTAGCCTCGGGTATGACGACTTCCCGCGCGTTCGCGTGGGTATTGGTCGCGCGGGGGAGATGCAAAACCTTGCCGGCCATGTGCTGGGCGCACCGGATAAGGAAGAGGCAGAAGCGCTTCGTGGGGCTATAGGCAATGCGGCGGATGCGGTTGAGCTCATCGTTTTAGGGCAGCTAAATAAAGCACAGGAGCGTTTCAACATAAAACCGAAAAAGGATAAGCCCAAGGATGAGAAGGACGGGGCGGAGCAGGATCTATGACGGAAAAACATCCGCTTTTATCTGCCCTGACGGGCTATGCGGAATATGAAAGGCTTTTGGGCGCGCTCCTAAAAGGGGAGGGCGCTTTAAGCGTTTTTGGGCTTGGCGAGGCACATAAGGCACATATAAGCGCAGGGCTTTTTGCGCATTCAAATAAAAGCGTTCTTCTTATAACCGCCAATGAAGGCGCGGCAGCCAGACTTTGTACGGAAATGAGCGCTTATGTAAAGGATGTGTACCATTTCCCCGCGCGGGAACTTCCGCTTGCCTCCAAGGGTTTTATCTCATCGAGCGGGCTTAGTGCACGAAGGGTAGAGGTACTCTATTCCCTTTGCGAGGGGAAGCGTATGGCGGTGGTCGCCTCTGCGGAAGCGCTTTTGCAGCGGCTTGCACCGCCCGAGGCCATGGCAGAAGCGTCCGAAACGCTCAAGGTAGGTTCCCGTATGGAGCCGAGAGAACTCATGCAAAAGCTTGTCGGTGCAGGGTATGAGCGAGTGGAGCTTTGCGAGGGTAAAGGACAAGCTGCGCTTCGCGGTGGGTATGTGGATGTTTTCCCGATTACGCTTGAAAACCCCGTTCGCATTGAGTTTTTTGACGATGAGATAGATACTATGCGAGAGTATGACCCTCTCACGCAGCGTTCTCTCAATAATGTGGATAGCGTTTTGCTTCCGCCCGCGGTGGAAACACCTCTCGACAAAAAAGCGCGCGAACACGGCTTGAAGATACTTATCAACCGACAAGGCTTCACAGAGGAATGTGAAGCTCTAAAAGAAGGCTTTACGCCACGCGGCGCAGAAGCGCTTCTGCCTTTCTTTTATAAGGATGAGGTTACGCTTTTTGATTATTTTCCGTCCGGTTCTTTAATTTTAATAGACGAGCCGCCGCGTGTGGCAGAGACGGGTAAAATCATCTACGACGAGTTCATCGAAAATGCCGGGCTTTTGCTCATGTCAAAAACTATAGAGCCTGAGCAGGCGGAACTTTTATGTGACCTACAGACTATGTTAAAAAGGCTCGATACGCCACGCACGGCGATGCTTTTTGCATTCACGCGCACATTTGCGCCTATTTCCCCCAAAGGCCTTTTTCGCTTTGAAACGCGCCATGCCGCAAAGTATTTGGGTGGTGAGGAGCTTTTAAAAGAAGATATCGAGTCGTGGCGCAGGAATTCGGAAACAGTACTCATCTATGCAGGCCCGCATAGTAAGCGATTGCAAGATAGGCTCATGGACATGGGTGTGTTTGCGCCCGGTGCCGAAAGCCTAAAGCGCGATATTGTGCGGGGCGAAATTTTAATCGTCGGTGAATCCGTTGAAAAGGGTTTTTCCTATCCTGAGATTAAGCTCAACGTCATAAGCGAGGAGGAGCTTTACGGTGGGTCGACCAAGCGTACCGCAGTGCCTAAGCGTAAGCGGCCGCAGCTTGCGGTCTCCGAGCTTAGTACGGGTGATTTGGTGGTGCATGAAACACACGGCATCGGGCGCTTTGTAGGCATACAGACGCTTCGTGTAGGTGACGTGGAGCGTGACTATCTGCATTTGGCGTATGCGGCAGGCGACAAACTCTATATCCCCACCGATCAGCTCGACCGCGTGCAGAAATACATAGGCGGCGACGAGGGGGCACAAAAGCTCTCGCGCCTAGGGAGCGGCGAGTGGCAAAAGACCGTGAGCCGCACGCGTGAAAGTGTAAAGAAGCTCGCGTTTGACCTTGTGAAACTTTACGGCGAGCGCTCCAAAAGAAAAGGCTTCCGCTTTTCTAAGGATACAGCTTGGCAGCTGCGACTTGAAGAGAGCTTCCCTTATGAGGAAACACCCGATCAGCTTACCGCCATTGCAGAGATTAAACACGATATGGAAAGCGAGCGCGTGATGGATCGGCTCCTTTGCGGCGACGTAGGCTACGGGAAGACCGAGGTCGCGCTTCGCGCCGCGTTTAAGGCTGTGATGGACAGCAAGCAAGCGGCGCTTTTGGTGCCTACGACCATTCTCGCACAGCAGCATTTCAATACGCTTGCCGCAAGGTTTTCGGGCTTTCCCGTAAATGTTGCGCTGCTTTCGCGCTTTTTAAACCCCGCCTTGGAAAAGGAAACATTAAAAAAGATAGAGAACGGTACCATAGACGTTGTGGTAGGAACCCACAAGCTTTTGTCTAAGGCCATAAAGTTTAAAGATCTCGGGCTTCTCGTTGTGGATGAGGAGCAGCGCTTCGGCGTGGGGCATAAGGAGCAGATTAAAAACCTTAAATCGAGCGTTGACGTACTGACGCTGTCCGCAACGCCCATCCCGCGTACACTTCACATGTCCATGACGGGCATACGCGACATGAGTGTAATCGAAACACCGCCCGAGCAGCGCTACCCCGTGCAGACATATGTAATGGAGTATAACGACGCGGTCGTACGCGAGGCAATCTTAAAGGAGCTTTCGCGCGGTGGGCAGACGTATTTTGTTTATAACCGCGTCAGAAACATGGAGCAGTTTGCGGAGTATTTACGGTCGCTCGTGCCGCAGGCGCGCATTGCCTACGCTCACGGTCAGATGAGTGAAAAGACGCTTGAAAAAACAATGGTGGACTTTTTGGAGCAGCAGTACGACGTTCTCCTTTGCAGCACCATCATCGAGAGCGGTCTCGATATCCAAAACGTCAATACCATCATTGTTTACGATGCAGACCATATGGGGCTTTCGCAGCTTTACCAGCTTCGCGGTCGCGTCGGCCGCGGGGCGCGGCTTGGGTATGCGTACTTAACATTTCGCCATAACAAGGTATTGAGCGAGGTGGCGGAAAAACGTTTGAGCGCCATACGTGAGTTCACGCAGTTTGGCTCAGGCTTTAAGATTGCTATGAAGGATCTTGAGATACGCGGTGCGGGCAATCTTTTAGGCGCTGAGCAGCACGGGCATATGGCGGCAGTCGGTTACGACCTATACTGCAAGCTTATCGGAGATGCCGTGCGCGAGGCGAAAGGTGAAGTAGAAAAGCGCGAAATCGAAACAGCGGTGGAGATACCGATTGCAGCCTCCATACCGCATTCCTACATTGCCCGCGAGACCGACAGACTCAATATGTACAAGCGCATCGCTCTTGTAGTCACAAGCGATGATTTGCTCGATGTGCAGGATGAACTGATCGACCGCTACGGCGAGATACCGCAGGCGGTGCAAAACCTCCTTTTTATCGCAAAGCTCAAGGCGGATGCCTCCAAGGCATATGTCACAAAGCTTAGCATAAAGGAGGGGGAAGCAAAGCTCGTACTCGACACGCGTGCGCCGATGGATGTGAAAAAACTTATGGCATTGGTGGAGAAAACACCCGGTGCGCAGCTCATGAATACCGAAGAACCCACGCTTATTTTGCGCCGCAGGAACATGGACGTACCGCCTTTTGCCGTGATTTGCCACAGTTTGTTTACACCCTTACAGATTGCATAGAGGTATGAACGTGTTATAATGAATGTCATGAAACAATACAGTTGGGAGAATGTTATGAAAAAATTTCTTGCACTGCTGATGGTAGCGATCTTGGTTCTCGGAATCGCAGCCGGCTGCAGCCTTGAGCAAAAACCGAACACCGAAGAACCCGTAAACACCGGCGATATCGCAGACGATACACCTGTTGTAACCGTAGACGGCGAGGTCGTCCTTACCTGGGCCGATTTTAAAAACGAGTACACCACCTATAACGAGCAGTTCTATCAGTCGAGCGGCGCGTACCTTGCGGACGCCGGTTATGCCGATACTGCCGTGCAGGAAATCATAGACTTTTACACGGAGGACGCCGTAATCGCCTATCAGGCAAAAAAGCAGGGAGCTGACCAACTCACGGCTGAACAGCAGACCGAGCTTCAAGCAGAAATTGATGATCTAATTAATGGGTATGAAGAGTACTACCGCACCATGGCTGAGGAGGAAGCAGCCGCCGATGCTACGATCGATGTGGACGCTCGCATCAACGAGCTCATTGCCGAGGAAGCCATGTATTATACCGGCAAGGAAATGACATATGACGAATTTATGGGTTGGCTTACAGATGCCGTTACCAACCAATTTGTGGGTGAAATTCTGAAGGAAAAGGCATTAGAAGACGTTGTTGTCGCAGATGACTACATTGAAACATGGTACAACGAAGAGCTTGCCAGCCAAAAGACCAGCTATGAGACCGATCCTTCCTACTATCTGAGCGATCAGGAGAGTTTTGAACTCGGTGAGGAAGGCGCTGTCCCCGTACTGTTTGTCCCCGAGGGTTATGCCCGTGTGATGGATATTCTCGCTGTGCCCACAGGTACTTTGCCCGAAGATTACGAGCAAAAGATGACCGACATGAACACCTTACAGGAGGAGTACGGCAAGCTTGCTTTTCTTGATGCGACGAGCGGAAGCAGCGAAAATGCTGCGCGCATGACGGAGATACTTACCGAGTATGCAGCTTTGAAGGCGGAAACCGATGCCGCACACGATGCATATGTGCAG
>JAEZLG010000087.1 GCA_023435855.1 Bacillota bacterium
CCGTCATACACAGCGTTTGCAACGTCGGATATCTCAGCTCTTGTGGGGCGAGGGTTATGGATCATCGACTCGAGCATTTCCGTGGCGGTAATCACGCGCTTACCTAGCAATCTGCATTTGGTGATGAGGGCTTTCTGGATATAGGGGAGCTCCTCAAAGGGTATCTCAACGCCGAGGTCACCGCGACCGATCATGATGCCGTCGCATTCCTCGCAAATCTCCTCGATGTTATCAACACCCGCGCGGTTTTCGATCTTAGCGATGATGTCGATATCCTCGCCGCCGTTGTCTCGTAAAAAAGCATTGAGTTCCACGAGGTCGGCTTTGGCGGAAACAAACGAGGCGGCGATAAAATCCACACCGTTTTTAATGCCAAACAGTATGTCCTTTTTATCCTGTTCGCTCAAATACGGACCGCCAACGATTTTGTTGGGGAAGTTCATGCTTTTTTTGTCGCTGAGCTCTCCGCCTGCAATCACCGTACATATGGCGTCCGTCTTCGTGAGCTTTTTCACTTCAAAGATAAGAAGACCGTTGTTCACGAGTATCCTGTCGCCAACAGTAAGTGCGCTTATACTATTTTTATCGCTTACGGAAACGCGCTCCTTCGTACCTTCAATATCCTCCGTAGTGAACGCAAAACTATCCCCGTCGTTAAGCGTGATTTTCCCGTCGCGGAAAGTTTTAATGCGGTATTCCGGACCCTTGGTATCAAGCAAAATTGCGATGGGGATATTAAGTTTTTCGCGCACCTTTTTTACAAGCATGATGCGGTTGCCGTGCTCCTCATAGCTCCCATGGGAGAAGTTGAGCCTTGCAACGTTCATGCCTGCAAGACAAAGCTCGGTTATGCATTGTTCGTTTTCACTTACAGGTCCTATCGTACATACGATTTTTGTTTTTCTCATACCTAACACCTCTTTTTGAATAGGAGCATTGTACTACGCGAAAGCAAAGCTTACAAGAATTTCATTGTTAAATGTATGTACATAAATTTCATTAGTAAACGTGCCGTTGACCGCATGCCGGAGGCGTGCTATAGTTAGGGTAAGTAAATAGCTTGTGTATTTGCGCATAAGAAAGCTTGTGTGCCGGTGTTAAAGCACCGAGGGAACACGGATGAAAATTCCGGGCTATCCCAGTAACCGTGAAGCTGACAAAACGGCAAACGCCACTGCTCCTTTTAGGGGTGGGAAGGCGCCGGAGTAGGATGAAGCTAAGTCGGGAGACCTGCTTACACAAATTGTACTCCTGGGGTTGAGAAGGGCTTTAATTGCCGTGTCCGTATTGTACGGCCGCTCCTCTATCTTTAGGAGGAGCGGCTTTTTTGCTCCTTAAAAAGCTATTTGCGCATTATTGAATGGGAAAGAAGGATAGCTAACATGAAACACTTAAAACGCATAGCGCTTATCGTTGCACTGCTGCTCGTCTCCGTAATGGGACTAAGCTGTGCGCAGCAAGGCAGTACATCAACTGGTCCTATCGTAGTTGCCGATATGCTGGGCCGCGAGGTAAAGCTTGATACTCCCGCGAAAAAGGTCGTTGCCATAAACGCTGCGGATTGCGAAATACTTTATTATATAGGCGCCGGCGATACGCTTGTTGGTCGCGGTGAGTATTGCAATTACCCCGAAGAGGTATTAAACGTACCCGCTGTGCAGTCGGGAAGCGAGACCAACATCGAGCAGATTATTGCACTTAAACCGGAGCTTGTTATCATGAGCACCATGGCGCAAAAACCCGAGCAAGCTGAAATGCTCGCAAACGCGGGTATAGCCGTGTATATAAGCGACGCGACTACGATTGAGCAGGCTTATCAAAATATTGAGCTGATCGGGCAGCTTACCGGCAAAATAGCGGAAGCGGAAACAGCGGTTGATACTATGAAAAAGGCGTTTGCCTCCATTTCCGAGAAGGCTGCCGGTGGCGAGGGGAAAACCGTATACTTTGAAGTGTCGCCGCTTGAATACGGGCTTTGGACAGCAGGTCAAGGCACCTTCATGAATGAAATAGCAACTTTGGTGGGCCTTACAAATGCATTTGCCGATGTGCAGGGCTGGGGGGAGATATCCGAGGAGCAAGTGCTCGCACGTGACCCCGATTACATCGTCACCACAGCCATGTACTTTGGCGAAGGTATGACACCCGTTGAGGAAATTCTCTCGCGTACCGCGTGGCAGGGCATGAAAGCCATCAAGAACAGCGATGTCGTCAACGCCGATACCGACGAGATATCGCGCCCCGGACCTCGTTTGGTTGATGCAGCACAGGCGATCAGCGATTTTATTTACGGGGAATAAGAAAAGGGATTTATGAAAAACTTGAAGCGGGAAGGCTTTCGTGCCTATGAATATGTTATATTCGCAGCCGTTACTTTTTTGGCAGCGGTGATTTGCGTATCCTTGGGCAGCGTGAGCATCCCGCTCAAGGATACGTTTACAGCCGTTTACCATGCAATATTCGGGCTGACGATGCCCGAAAGTATAGCATCGCCTGTGATATTACTGGTTCGGTTGCCTCGCGTAATCAGCGTAGCGCTCACTGGTGCAGCGCTCTCGCTTTGCGGAGCGGCCATGCAAGGACTTTTGAAAAACCCGCTTGCGGACGGTTCCACGCTTGGTGTGTCATCGGGTGCATCGCTTGGTGCGGTTCTGTCGCTTGCATTCGGCATTACTATACCCAACATCCCCCTTGCGGGAACCATGGCGATGGCGATGACATTTGCGTTTTTCTCGCTTCTGATGATACTCTCACTCGCCCATAAGCTTGACCGCAGCCTTTCTACTAATACTATCATTCTCGTCGGCATTATTTTCTCCATGCTGTTTAACAGCGTTATAAGCCTTCTTACGGTGTTTGCTCCGGAGAAAACCCGCTCTATTGTATTTTGGATGATGGGTTCGCTCTCGGGAAGCGATTATACGGATGTACTCGTTCTGTTCATAGCGCTTATTTTGTGCGGAGAGGGTATCGTAAGGTTTTCAACAGAGCTAAATGCTTTTTCCGTGGGTGAGGATAATGCGCGACACGTTGGTGTGAATGTAAAGCGCGTACGGCTATATGTACTTATTTTCATTTCGGTACTTATCGGTATATGCGTGTCCGTCGGTGGCACAATCGGGTTTGTAGGGCTTGTGATACCGCATATGACGCGCCTTATAACGGGGCCGAAC
>JAEZLG010000092.1 GCA_023435855.1 Bacillota bacterium
CGATCACACTGTAGGAAACCTCATCCTCGGCATAATGCACGTCCTCATTGGTCCCCAAAAAAAGCAAATACGCGCCGCCTTCCTTAAGGCTGCCCGAAGTACTGTGTACGGTGTCGCCGGCTTTGGCGTAGCCTGCAATCACCTCAGATATTTCCACATCGGCGCATACCACACCGTTAAAATCGACATGGGTCGAAACGCATACCCCACGTACCACAAGTGAGGCATTGCGGTAGCTTTGACGAATTGAAACAAGCGCTTGCTCGTTTTCGTTCGAGGGTTGGCTTACGCCCGCAGGCACGGCGCATGCAGATGCAAGCAACACGACGATACATGCCGCCGAAAGGATTTTTATAAAACCCTTCAAGCCTATCCCTCCCGTCCGTCACAATTAAGCATGGGCCTTAGCATGCCAAAGTTCCCCTATACATTATAAACGCTTTTTCTTCCCAAAAGGTTGCGCCGCCGTAAACAAATCATAAAAATTTTTAAACATATGGCGCAAAATTTTCCTTTTTTCTACATCTCGCGCCGGCCCTCAAAGGCCTTGACCAGCGTCATTTCGTCGATGTATTCAAGGTTGCCGCCGATTGGTATACCATGGGCTATGCGCGTAACGCGTACGCCTTTTTGCTTAAGGAGTTTGGAGATATAAACCGCGGTCGCCTCCCCTTCTACATCGGGGTCTGTGGCGAGAATCACTTCCGCAATGCCGCCCGCGTCTACACGTTCCATTAGCTCCTTGATGCGGATATCGTCCGGCCCCACCCCATCCATGGGGGAAATAGCACCGCCGAGTACATGGTAAAGACCATGATACTCACGCATTTTCTCCATACTTTGTACGTCACGCGCATCGCGTAAAACGCAGATAATGCCGTTGTGCCTTTTCTCATCCGCACACAGCGCGCAGGGTTTCATATCCGTATAGCCGCCGCAGATGGGGCAAAAGCCTATCTCATCCCGTGCGCGCACAATGGATGCGGCAAGCTCGCGGGCATTCGTATCAGGCATATCGAGGATATGGAAAGCAAGCCTCTGCGCGCTTTTTAAGCCCACGCCGGGCAGCCGCGCAAGCTGCGCGGTCAATATAGTTAAAGGTTCAAGCGGCATACCTTAAAACCCTAAGTTCATGCCGCCCGTGAGCTTGCTCATCTCAGCACCCACGGTTTCATCTGCAATACGTATCGCCTCGTTGACAGCGCTTAACACCAGGTCCTGCAGCATCTCCACATCGTCGGGGTCTACACAGGCTTTGTCGATCTCGATGGATTTAAGCTCCTTTTTGCCGTACACGGTAGCCTTCACCATACCGCCGCCTGCGGACGCGCTGAATTCGCGTGCGTTAAGCTCCTCCTGCATGCGCGCCATGTCCTGCTGCATTTTCTGTGCCTGCTTCATAAGCTGCTGCATGTTGCCTCCGCCCATGCCCGGGAAACCGCCTCTTTGCATAGTTACCTCCAATGTATCATTTAAATTTATATTATACCATGTATCGGGGTTGCTAGTCCAAGATTTCCAAGCCGTCGCCGAATAGGCTCTTCACATGCTCGCTTACATCCTCGTTTTGCTCACTAAAAACGGTCACAAGCTTCATAGCAGGCACAAGCGCATGTAAACTTTCGGTAATCAGTGCTGTGTTTTGCGCTTTCTGCACCGCCTTAAGCTTTGGCTCGCTGTCAAAAGCCACCGTGAGCGTGTTGTCCGAAATGGAATGTCCCTTCCCGGACATAGCGACTACTTGCAGCATGCGGTCCTTCTCATAAACCTCTTCCAGGAGCTTTTTCCATAGGGCGTCTGCCGTCCAAGTGCTGCCATCGGCCTTTTGCATAGGCTGCGATTCCGCTTTCTTTGGTACAGCAGGCGTTGCCTTATGCACATTGTTTTGTATAGGTGGCTTCTTCTCCTCCCACGGCGCGGTATCCTGTACTTCTTGAAATTTTTGGGCTTCAGGTGCGCGGTTGGTTTCGCGTGTTGCTTTTACCGGCTCTGTTGCAAACCTTTCCACCTTTTTTTCAAGCTGTTCGACGCGCACGGAAAGCTCTTCAAAATCCTTTTCGCTTTCCTCCACGCGCGCGATGCGGACGAGCGCCCCTTCAAACAATACGCGCGGCATATCCACCATGCGCGCACCGGACTGCGCCTTTAATAGTGTTTCCTGCGCACGAAGGAGTCTTATTTCCGATGCAAGTGCGGCTTGTTTAAGGTAACGGCGCATGGCATCCTCGGTACAATCCAATAAATCGCTGCAATTCCCACAGAGTTTGGCTAAAAGCAGGGCTCTAAAATGGAATGTGATGTCATGCATAAAAACGCTCAAATCGCGCCCGTCATTTACGACCTTATCAAGAAGCGCAAGCGCTTTTCCCGGTTCGAAGTTCAAGAGCGCTTCCGCCATTTCAAAAAGGAAATCTGCATCCATGCTGCCGAGCACGCTGTAAACATCCTCGGTTGAGACATGTTCTCCGCAAAAGGAAATACACTGATCAGCGAGGGAAAGAGCATCGCGCATACCACCTTCAGCCGTGCGTGCGATGACGGAAATCCCCTCTTCCTCAATGGTAACGCCCGAATGCTCGAGAATGCGCTTGATGCATCCCGTCATTGCAGCCATGCTGAGTCGGTGGAAATCCATCCTTTGGCAGCGCGAAATAATGGTAGCCGGCACCTTTTGCGGCTCGGTGGTGGCAAGTATGAACAATACGTGCGAAGGCGGCTCCTCAAGCGTTTTTAAAAGCGCGCTGAACGCCGCACCGGAAAGCGCATGCACCTCGTCGATGATATATACTTTCTTTTTGAGCTGCATGGGCATGAAGCGCGCCTTCTCAATAAGCGAACGCGCGTCGTCCACACTCGAGTTGGTGGCGGCATCCATCTCCACAATATCTATGTTGTTATCCCGCATGGAAATGCATGCCTCGCATACACCGCAGGGCTCACCGTCTTTTGGGTCAAGGCAGTTGACTGCGCGGGCAAGAATACGGGCGGTACTCGTTTTGCCGGTGCCGCGCGAACCTACAAACAGATAAGCGTGTGCCGGACGTCCCGACCGCACCTGATTTTTTAAGATGGTTGTGATATGCTCCTGCCCGACGATACCTTCAAACGTCTGCGGACGGTACCGTCTGTAAAGCGCTTCATATGCCATGAAAAAACCTCCAAC
>JAEZLG010000115.1 GCA_023435855.1 Bacillota bacterium
AAAGCTCAAAAGCTTGTATTTGAATATGTACACACCCATCGCCTGCGCGGCATGTTGGCTTGACTTCTTGGCAATCATGGCACGGCCGGTAGACGAACGCGTCATGTTGTAAACGAGTATCATCAACACCACCATGAGCGCTACCATAAACAGATACATTTCAGGTTTTGTGAATTTGTGCCCGAGTATGGTGGGATGCGCAGCCGCAGCACCGGAGAAGCCTCCGGTAAACCAGTCCATTTCAATGAAAAGCTGGCGCAGTATCTCACCAAAGCCGAGGGTCGCGATGGCGAGGTACAGCCCCTCCAGACGCACGGCGATGGCGCCGAGCACAAGGCCGATGAGAAGAGGTGCAAGCACCGCCACAACTACCGCTGGGATGAATGCCCACTCGAGCTGTTTGGTTAAATAAGCCGACATATAAGCGCTTAGCCCCATGAACGCCGCGTGACCGAGGGATACCTGCCCCGACATACCGAGGAGCACGTTTACGCCGATGCCTGCGATGGCGATGTAGATGATGGACCCAAGCGTTGTAATGGTGGATGTGGATACGCCCGGGAGTATAGCCGGAAGCGCAAAAATCACACCGACCAGAAGATATTGCAGATATTTGTTCTTAACAATTCGCATGCCGTCTCTCCTTTAAACCTTTTTGACGGTCTTCTTGCCGAACAGCCCGTTAGGTTTGAGCACGATGAACAATAGAATCAAGGCGTAAAGAAGCGGCAGCGACCACTTGGTGGAAATATAAAAGCCGAATAGGTTGTTCGCGATACCTATGATGAATGCCGCAACGACAGGTCCGTAAAATGTGGAAAAGCCTCCGAGTACAGCCGCGATGAAGGAATTTAAATGGATAGAGTCCATCATGGAGACCGTTACGTTTTTAAGAGGTGCGACCATAATTGCGGCCAGGCAGCCGAGCGCCGTTGCAATTGCCCAAGCTCCGAGCGTGACAAGCTTCGTGGGAACGCCCATGAGCCGCGCGGTAACAGGGTTTGCCGCCGTGGCACGCACAGCGAGCCCGAGCTTTGTTTTATCGAGAAACAGAAACATCGCGAGCATAATTGTAAACGTGATGCCGATGATGAGTATGGAATTGGGGAGCACCTTCACGCCGCTGATATCGATGGCAGATGCGGAGATGAACTTAGAGAACGATGTCTCGTTTGCGCCAAAGAGCATCGGTGCAAGGCCTTGGAATATGATGATGAGCGCAAGCGTAATCATCTCACGGCTCAGCGTCGTGATGTGCTTGCGGCCGTTCATCAAAAACCGGTCGATAAGCGCACCCAGAACCATTGCAAACAACATTGCGGCGGGTACGGCAATATACAGGGGAAGCCCTGCCTGCATAATGAATGCAGTACATATGTAGGCATTGAACATGCCGAGCGTTCCCTGTGAGAAGTTAATATTCTTCGACGTCTGGTAAATTAAAACCAAGCCCATTGCGGCCAAAGCGTACATGCTGCCCGATTCGATGCCACCGACTACTTGCTGAAAAAACTCCACCATAAATAAGGGCGCTAATCCTTTCCATGTAATTCAAAGCGGGGTTATGACATAAATGTCACTTCTGTGAAATTTTGGCGTGCCGGTAAAGGAAAACAGAACACAGCCGTGAACCAAGGCAAAATGCGATACATTTCTGATAACAGCATCATATAGGCTAAACAACTCATTGTCAACGGTGTTCTTCAAAAAAATATCATGCTTGTCACTTTTAAATTCTTTTTGCCGGAAGCATTGAAATCGAAAGATTCATCTGATATACTCACATCAAAATGACAACATTGTCACTTTTCATTTTACGCCATTTATCGCATACAGCATCAGCGCCGTCTTACACACAAACGGCAGTATTCACGTTTTTATCACCGAAAGGAGCATCCCCCGATTATGAACAATACTACGGTTGGCGTATTGAGCTACGGATTGTACCTGCCCGAAAACACCATGAGCGCAAAGGAGATTTCAGAAGCCTCAAAGGGTGTTTGGGCGGAGTCGGCGGTCAAGGAAAAACTCGGAATCCTTCAAAAGCGCATCCCCGGCGAAAACGACGGAACACAGGAAATGGGCGTGCGTGCCGCGCTCGACGCGCTTTCGCGCTCCAAAACGGACCCTAAGGA
Source organism: Bacillota bacterium (assembly GCA_023435855.1). Taxonomy (GTDB): domain Bacteria; phylum Bacillota; class Clostridia; order Christensenellales; family CAG-138; genus UBA7707. The sequence goes on from JAEZLG010000115.1 coordinate 2,136, forward strand.
TATCGATCTGATTCTCTGCATCGGCGAGGAGTGGAAGGAATATATGCTCACAACCTCCGCTCTCTACATCCAAGGCGCCATCGGTGCAGATAACGCATGGGGCATCGACGTGCAAAACCGCTGCTGCACTACCTGCTCCGCCATCAAAATTGCCAAGGATATGATGCTTGCAGACGATGAGATCAACACCGTCATGATCGTGGGCGGCTATCGCAACGGCGACTTTGTGGACTATACAGATAAAAACATGTCCATGATGTATAATCTCGGCGCGGGCGCAGGCGCTTTGATCTTAAAGAAAAACCTCGGGCGCAACCTTGTGCTCGGCTCGCACATTATGGGGGATGGCAGTCTCGCGCGTGATGCAGGTGTGGAGATCGGCGGCATATGCAATCCCTTCGCACCGCACAACATTGAGGAAGGCTACAAATCCTTAAGGCTTCTCGACCCCGAGCACATGAAAAACCGCCTCAACGAGGTGAGCGTACCCAACTGGTACCGCTGCATCGACGAATCCCTTAGAAAATCCGGCAATCTTTCGCGAAACGATATCGGCTACCTTGCGATATTGCATTTCAAGCGCTCGCAGCACGTGGCGATGATGCAAGAACTCGGGCTTCGTCCCGAACAGACAACCTATTTGGAAGACTACGGACATATCGGCCAGATCGACCAGATCCTCTCCCTCGCGCTCGGCCTCGAGCAGGGTAAAATTAAGGACGGAACGCTCGTCACGATGATTGCCGCGGGCATAGGCTACGTATGGGCTTCCACCTGTATCCGCTGGGGCGTGTAAGAAAGGAAACCGATTATGTTTGATTATAGTTCCAAACTCATTACCGTACAGCAGGCACTCTCGTTCGTTAAAAGCAACGACGTAATTACCGTAGGCATGGCAGGAGCCGAACCTTACCAGTTTTTAATGAACCTCCATACCATTGCCGACCGCGTACAAGACGTTACCATCACCAACTGCCTGCCGACCATACAGGGCGAATACCTCGCAAATTTCGAAAAGTACCAAAAAGCGTTCAAGATCGACTGCTGGTTTTACAGCGGCCAACTCCGTGCACTGCAAAAGACCGGCCGCATCTCCTTCATCCCCAACTGCCTGCATTTTGCGGGCAAAAAGCGTATCGATGCCGTGCACACGAACATATTTGTCGCCTCAGCCTCCATGCCGGACGATGAGGGCTATGTCACCATCTCCTGCTCCAACGTATATGAAACGCTCATTGCCCGCGAGGCAGACACCGTCATTCTCGAGATCAGCCCCAACATACCGCATGTGAACGGGGACTTGAAGCTTCCCCTAACGGAAATCGACTACCTCATCGAAGCAGACTATTTCCTCCCCACCATCCCCGACGTGCCCTCCAACGAAAAGGATATTGCTATCGGTCGACTTATCGCGGAAAATATAAACGACGGTGACTGTATTCAGGTGGGCATAGGCGGCATCCCGAACGCTGTGTGCGACTTCTTGGCCGAAAAAAAAGACCTCGGCATACATACAGAGATGATGACCACGGGCATCATGCGTTTGATGAAAAAAGGCGTAGTCAATAACTCCAAAAAGCAGATGAACAACGGCGTTACGATAAGCTGCTTTGCTCTGGGATCACAAGAGCTTTACGAGTACATGCACAACAACCCTTCTATTGAAATACGTGACG
>JAEZLG010000219.1 GCA_023435855.1 Bacillota bacterium
CTCGTGGGGATAGCGGTATGCGACAATTCAATAAGGAGCCGATCCATATAAACGCCCTCCTGCATGAACTGGTGGAGGAACAGATCTCCATAGATGAAAGCCATCGCTATGAGGTGGATTCCTCCGAAACGATCCGATTGTTTGCAGATCCAAACATGGTCAAGCAACTTTTGCGCGCCCTCATTGACAACAGCGTGAAATATACTCCTGTGGATGGGAAAATAACGCTTTCTTGCCAAGATAAAAGCGATGGCATTTATGTATCGGTCGCTGATACGGGCATCGGCATGGAACCGGAACACCTATCCCATGTATTTGAACGGTTTTACCGTGCGGATCAGGCGCGCACCAAAGCCACGGGCGGTATGGGGCTCGGTTTATCTATTGTTCAGGCAATCGTGGATGTGCATGGTGGTAAGCTCCTTACTGAAAGTGAAAAAGGAAAAGGCACGCGCATCACCGCCGTGTTTTCAAAATAGCTCAAATTTCATTTATATATCATGAGATTCTCATTTTAGGCATGTATAATTAATTTTTATATTTATAATTTCGTTTTGTGAAAAACTTGTATAAACAGCAAGGGAACAGCTGAATGTTAAGAAAGACAAGTTCACATGGATTTAAGAATATAGCGCGCCATTCCACCGATGCCTTTAATAGGTTCGGAGGGACTTGGAAACGACACAGGGGACTATTCCTATGTACGGGAATCGGTTTTATTTTCGTTGTTCTCTTGCTTCTTGGCCTGCGTTGGCGTCAAAATGCCGATGCTTCCACCCGTGACGTTGTGCAGATTACTACCGATATGCAGGGCCGCGTTACGAGCGAAAGCCAGAACGAAGATTATTATACCGGAGTGTTGTTCACCCCCGAAAAACCTACAGAACCGGAATCCGCCGAGATTACCGTGACAGCTGCCCCTACAAATTCGCCGAGTTTTACACTGCAACCGACAGCCTCTCCCACGCCGGAACCGAAGAACCAACCTACGCCCAGCCCAACGCCGCCTGATTTCGATAGTTTGATCCGCTTTTACAAGCTGGAAGCAGATCGATATTATAACGATTATGGCTATTCGTCCAATCAGTATGCGTATACTGATGATGAGTTGTATATGCTTGCGCAACTGATCTACGGCGAAGCGCGCGGCGAGTCTTCGGAGGGGAAAATTGCAGTAGCAAATGTGGTGATGAACCGTGTGCTTTCGCGCGGATACCCCGGCAATACGATCAATGCCGTGATTACCGCTTCCGGTCAGTTCACCGGATATTCCTCCTCCATAAGGACCGATTCGGCATGTATTTCCACCGCCCGCCAAGTGCTGGACAAAGAGGTTTGGGTCATACCGCAAAACGTTTACTTTTTCCAATCGGATAAACCCGCCGGGGAGGATTGGGGCAGCCATAAGTATTACGCACAGATCGGCGGGCATTGTTTTTATACAGAAAGCTACAGGGGGCGAAACAGGAATGGGGAAATCCCCCCTGCGCTATATGAACGAGTATATAAATGGCCGCAGTACGGATGTGAACCCGGGCAGCGGGTGTACAGAATACAGTACATGTTAAACAAGCTGGGATACGATGTGAAAGCGGACAGCTATTTTGGAAAAACCACAGAGGAAGCTGTCGTTGCATTTCAGACCAAGAAGAAGCTAAAAGCCGATGGTGTAGCAGGCCCGTCTACAATTAAAGCCCTGATTAAGGCATATGGGCTAAACGAGTATAGCAACAAATTTGACAGTTGACAGCTTAGCTTCAAAATAAACTAAGTATCATTCATATATCATGAGATTCTCATTTTCCGCATGTATGCTCATGTTATACCGCAAGGAGGAAATCTCTTTTTCAACCATGAACATAAAAGTATTGATACCGGCCTATAAGCCGGACGATAAGCTAATTACACTTATCAAACAGTTGATCTTATCCGTAGACGTTCTTGTTATTGATGATGGTAGCGGTGCGGAGTTTTTCTCCGTATTCCATGAAGCTCAGCAGCTTGGTGCAACGGTTCTTAGCTATGATAAAAACTGCGGCAAGGGGGCTGCGCTAAAAACCGGGATTCGGTATCTTCATGAGCATGAACAGGGGACAAGCATTGTTACCGCCGATGCGGATGGGCAGCATAGCCCGCAGGACATTTTACGAATCGTTGACGCGATGAAGGAACATCCTGAAATGCTAGTTTTGGGTGTACGCGAGATTGGCAAGATGCCTACACGATCCCGTTTTGGAAATTCCCTAACACGATTCTTTTTTCGCTTGATAACAAAATTGGATATATCGGATACCCAAACGGGGCTGCGTGGCATACCATATACGCTTTTTGACCGATTACTGTGTGTTGCGGGTGATCGCTACGAATACGAGATGAATATATTGCTATCCTTGCGAGGATGGAATGTACCTTTTAGGGAAATCTGTATTGATACGATTTATGTAGACAACAATTCCCGGTCGCACTTTCATGCGTTACGCGATGGCATTCTTGTTTTCTCGCGGGTACTTAAATACTGTGCGTCATCCATTTTATGTGCAGTACTTGATTTCGGGCTTTATACTCTACTCCTCCTTTGGCTTCCCACAGCGGGTGCATATGCCTTTGCGCGTGTTGTCAGCGCAATAGCGAATTATCAGTTGAACAGGCGCATGGTATTTCACACGCAAGCTTCAATTCACAGCGCCGCCGGCTATTTTCTATTAGCTTTATGCGTTATGGTGGCAGGCAGTCTGAGCGTCAGCTTTTTATCCGATATCGGGATCAATAAGGTGCTTGCTAAGGCATTCGTAGACGGAATCCTCTTTATCTCTAATTATCTGTTGCAAAAGAAAGTTGTGTTTCGAAAAAAAGAGTAGTGAATAACACGATCCATGATTGTATCGCAAAGTGCCTGACGAAGTTGTGTAAGAGAATCACATCAAAATGGACTGGCTACAGTAAACTGTACAGAATATATAAGGTAAAGGTATTCTTTCAAAGACAAAAAGCAACTTGTCGGTTTCTCATTATGTTTATTGTTGGACAACTGCTAGCGGTGCTTTTAAAAAGTTGCTGAAATTTATTATCAAAGGTTTACAGGAATGCAGTTGTTAGCAATCAGTGATTAAAGGTAGGTTTACTAATCACATTGAAGGCGGGCGAGAATACTATAAAAAAGGCATCTTGTTTGAAGGAGTCAGCAATATGCAGGAAAACGAGTCTATTAGTCAGTGTGCGGATATCCTTAGCACTTTAGGGTGCACAAAAAGTACCGAGCAGCTTTCAATTTTTGCAAATCTGCTTGCCATTGCTATTTCCAAAGGCAAAAGTGCGGATCAATTAAATGTAATAGGCAATTTTATTGTTGCGGTCGGGAGCCTTCTATTAACCATGGCAGCACAGAGAACATCTTGTGAAACCAAACTAGATACCCTCGCACAAATTAAAGATTTGAAGAAAAAAATTAAAGATTTAGAAGATAGTCTAAGCTGACTCTTTATTGACATTGGTTTTTTTAGTGGATGTGAAAAGAATTAAGTGGTCAAGGTAAATCTGCTAAGGATAACCGACTTATGATTTCATAGCCATTTCCCGAACCAAGCGGCTTGATAATAACCGTTCCCATATCCGGAATCTGAGCTAAGCCAACACCGCTTGGGAAACTGTGCGCTATAATAACCGTATTTGCTCCCTGCGGGGGGATAATCTCCAATTTGGATTTCAGATCGTTTAGTATCCGGTTCTGTTCAAAGGCGGGTAAATCTGCGCTCAACCGATAAACATCAATCCAAAACGGATCGATTTGCACATTTCTCCTGCCAAAAGCCAGTTGGGCAGTTTCGATAGCCCTGCAAAAAGGGCTTATAAATATAGGACAGCTTATGGGAATCCGTAAAGCGCGAAGAATTTGTCCGTAGTAAACGGCTTGTCTTCGTCCATAATTGGAAAGGTTTCTTTGAGTATAGCAGTTTTGAAAATTTAGATCAGGCCGGTCTTCCCCGACGGTCGCTTCACCGTGCCTAGCATATAATATATACCCGCCGCCTCTCAATAAATCTAGCAATTCTCTGTTCATTTGATTCTCTTAACCATCCCGGTTTAGCATTTTTGAATTTACATATTATATTCACGGGAAGCTTTATTTGTTAATATTGACTGACATGCCGAAGCGTATGTAGAGTGGTGCAATTGGGTATCCAAATGGATATATTGATTCTATTGACAACGGAATCGGTATGATGTATTATTTTGCATATTGATATAGAGTGCCGATATCGGTATTCGAGTAGAGGCAAGGTAAAAGAATTGGAAAACAAGATTGTCAGAAAGCTGTTCCTCGGCTTTATCAGCATCCATATCCTGCATCACGCGCAAAAGGAACCGTTCTATGGGTCATGGATGATCGAGGAGCTCAAGCATCACGGCTATGCCATGAGTGCCGGAACCCTTTACCCCATCCTCCATAGCCTTGAAAAAGACGGGCTTTTACAATATGAGGAGCGAAACGTGGAGGGTAAAATCCGCAAATATTATTCGATTACAGCGTCAGGAGCGTCTGTTTTAAAAGAAGCAAGAAGCAAAGCTTTTGAGCTTTTCAAAGAAATTAAGGGCGGGACGGGAGAAGAAGCATGAAACTTTTCGGCCCGCCAAAGGGAAAGGAAACGCTGCCCCGGTATCTTTTCAAATACATGCCGCAATTTATCATTTCGTCCATCGGCGGCATCATCTACAACACAGTCATCGTCCTCGGTCCCATTCTGCTGGGAAACCTGATTGACGCGGCGGGTGGCGGCATGGGCCGACAAGTCATGCTGACCGCGTTGTACTTCGTAGGAGTAACGGCCTTCTTCCAGCTCGCCCGCTTTATCAAGCGCTGGTTCATGCGCGACCAGTTTAACCGTGTGGCCTGCGACTTGAGGCAGACCTTCATGGAACGGATGCTGGGCAGGAAACTGCCGGAACTGGAAAAGGAAACCGTGGGCGACTTGATGTCCCGGACGGTCGGAGACATCACGCTGGTTGTGGATACCGTGATGTCTACGCTCAACGAGGGCTGGGACACCTGGCTCCTCATGATCTCATATTTTGTAGCATTGATGTTCAAGGATTGGAAGATAACACTTATCGCTTCCATTATGGTTCCTTTGACTATATTGCTTGCGCAGAATATGCGTCATGTCCTGTTCAAGTACTCCATGGCGGCAAGAAATGCTGCCTCAGTATACAACAATGGCCTGCAGCGGTATCTCGACGCGGCGGCGGTGCTGAGACTGTTTGGTCGTGAAGCTTCCGAGGCAGAAGGAATCCGGGCATCTTTTGAAAAGCAGGCGGATTACAATACCAAGGAAATGCTGCTCCAACAGGCTCTTCTACCAGTTTATTCGCTTATAGCCGGCCTTGGCATCGTGGTGGCCATCGCGATGGGCGGCGGTATGGTCGTGGCAGGCGATTGGACGATTGGGGCGTTTAATGCGTACCTCGTGATGTTTATCGCCTTTTCAGGCCGGACGCGCGTAGCGGCTCGCGTATTCAACCGCTGGCATGCGGCAAGAGCCGCGTGGAGCAGAATCAAAGAGAAGTTGAGTCAATCCCCTAATCTGGCTGCTCATGAGACTGCCGAAAAACCGGACTGCCGAGAGATTCATGTGGAGAACATGAGCTTTGGGTTCGGCGGCGACGATATCCTTCATAACATCAGCTTCAAAGCAATAAGAGGACAGATCATCGGCATTACTGGAGCCGTGGGTTCGGGTAAGACATCGCTCGCACACGCGCTGACAGGCCTATATTCATACAAGGGAAGCATCACATTGGATGGCATGGAGTTGTCCGGCTTTACTGCTAAAGAAAGGAACAAATTGATTGCATATACGGGCCACGAGCAATTCCTGTTTTCCATGTCCATACGGGACAACATCCGCTTTTCCGATAACGATGTAAGAGCGTTGGATCATGCATTGGAGGCTTCGGCGCTGAAGGAGGATATTGCCAGATTTGAAAACGGACAGGATACGCCTGTCGGTGAAAAGGGCAAGAGGGTATCCGGCGGGCAGAGGCAGCGTATCGCAATGGCGAGGGCGATCTATTCCGGCGCTCCGGTGCTGCTTTTGGACGACCCATTCTCCGCAGTGGACATTGCTACCGAAGCGGAGATAGTCCAACGCTTAAAGCAGGATTATGCCGACCGGATCGTGTTGTTGTTTACTCACCGCCTGACGGCCTTTCGTCACGCCGACAATATACTAGTTCTAGACAAAGGAATAATTATTCAGTACGGAACCCACGATGATCTCATGGAAGATGAAGGGCTGTACAAAGATATCTATAGCGCCCAGGTATTCATGGAGGCAGATGCAAATGCATAAGAAAAATGGCTTCATGGCGCAGGCGCTTACCAATACGATGAAAAGATATTACCCTCATGCCGTCATGCTGCTTCTGGCGGTTGCCGCTGGTGCTGTAATCAGCGTATGGCCATCCCTGATACTTAAGAAAATTGTTGATGGGCCTTTGGCATCGGGCGGACAGGGTTTATGGCAATATGCGTTCCTGTATCTGGGGGCTGTTCTGCTGTTGGGATTGAGCGACCTTGTACGGGAATACGGAGCCATGGTATTCGGCCAGAGGGTGTTGTTGAATATCAGGTCGAAGATGCTGGATAGGCTGAGGCTCCTTCCCATGTCGTATTATCTGGAAGTACCCGCAGGCGAGACCATATCCAGATTTACGGCGGACATGGACGCGGTCAATACGCTCTTTACATCGGGGATCATCAGCGCGGTGGCCGACCTGCTGAAAATCACCGGTTTAATCATTGCCTTGTTTTCACTATCTGCGACATTGGGATATATTGCGCTCGGCTCCCTTCCTATCATTTATCTTCTTGCTGATTATTTTCGCAAAAACATCTA
>JAEZLG010000040.1 GCA_023435855.1 Bacillota bacterium
ACATAGCACCCCCGGCTATACGCCGAAATATTCGCGGATATTTTCGTTAAGTTCCCATACATTGTCACCGAAATTGCTGAAAAGCGTAATGGTAAGGCCGCTTTTTTCGTCAAACGAGGAAAGGAAGCTTACGCCCGGGTCACTGCCCTGAAAATACGGTGTTTTATCGTCTTCCCGAATCCAGAAACCATAACCGTATTCCCCACCAGGAGCCTGCGGTGAAACCAAATCTTTAAACGTTTCGCGTGAAACGATTTTACCGCTTAAAAGCCCGTCCCAGAAGCGCTCCGCATCGGGAGCTGTCATAAACGCGCCGCCCGCTCCCGTACCCTTCACATCTATGCTGTAGATATTTGTATAGAATTCCTTGCGCTCCTCATCGAAGATATATGCGTTTGCACAGTTAGCCGGAAGCCTGTCGAGCTCGTAATAGCCCGTGCTTGTCATACCGCAAGGCTCAAACACCGCGTTTTTTAGATACAGGTCAAACGGCAGCTTGGTTACGCTTTCAATCATAAGCCCAAGCACCGCATAGCCGGTGTTGTTATACTGAAAGCGCTCGCCGCGCTTGTACATCATGGGCTTATCAATAAACAATGGCACGAGGTCCATGGAGGTGCGTATTTTATAGTTAGGGTAATCGTAAAAAAGTTCCGCATAATCCTCCATAACGCTTTCGTCAAAATAATCGGGTATGCCCGAGGTATGGTTCAATAGCTCTCGTACACTGATATGCGGATCGATTTTCTTCCAATCAAGCTTGATAGCGTCGCCTATCGTGGTATTTAACGTTAACTTTCCCTCATCGATAAGCTTCATAATACCGGCTGCAACAAATGCCTTGCCGGCTGAAGCGGTGCCAAACCTCGTATCCATGCGGTTATGAATCTTATTGGGCAGGTCCGCAAATCCGTATGCACCTTGAAATACGATTTTGCCGCCGCGTCGTACCGATACGACACCATGATAATTTTCAGGTATCAATTTCTCAAGCATTGTGTCCTCCTTCGCGGCGCATCAAAGCTTTATAGTGATAAGTATACATGAAAGACGTGCACAAGAGTAAGAGCCGGCACAAATTAAATTGCACCGGCTCAAGGTAAGATATGTTAAATTGCTTACTCGCCCTGCATTTCGTCGAAGCCCGCAAGAACGGCATCCTTGGTTTTGTAGCTGATATCAGGAAGCTTTCCGCCCCATACCTGCTCCGCCTGCTCAAAGCCCTTCAGAAACGCTGCCTTCATCTTTTCGAGTTTTTCGGGATCATTGCCCGCTGCGGCTTTCGCGAAATTCAATATGTTTTGGGAGACCTGTTTTACACCCCATGCACCGTCCTCGCTGATAAGTTCTGCGGCTTTCGCGCGCGTAGCCTCATCCACCTCTAAGGAGGCGAGCGTTTCCCCAAGATTTGTAACACCTTTAAAGTTACCGCCCGAACCGAAGATATGTTCGAGAATGCCTGCAGATTTAGAGCCCTGCTTTACAAGAAGCTCCGAAACCATTTGTCGAAACGCATTGTAGCCTTTGCGGTAATCCGCCTTCAGAGCGTTTATTTTTGCATAATCTACCTTAAAGCTGTTTGCCTTTTCACCCGCGCTAAGCTCGTAAGCTTTTTCGTCGGTTTTCTCCGCAACGCCCTTCACGGCTTGCACGGCGCTTTCCGAGGTATTTACAGTATTCTCATTGAGTACGTTGCTTACGGAATGAACATCTATCTGCATTTTAAAGTCCTCCTTTTTGCTTGTAGGACACTTCTCCGTATCCTATATATAAAATCGGTATTTCCGCAGAAAAACTTAATGTTTGTCTGACAGAAATACCGTTTTTGCGATATATTATCGTTATTGATCAGCTGTTTATAGTAATAAGCTCTCTCGCCTTCATGATGAACGCATACACCTCGTCCTCGGTCGTATCGTGCGAGGTCACGAGGCGCACGGTATCCATGCCGAAATCGGCATCATGAAAATCCATAAATTCGCGAAGCGGTTCAATAAGCTGCGGCGGCAGCACCATGAACACCTCATTGGCCTCCGTGGGCGCAGCACAAAATATGCCGTTGACAGCACAAAGGCCGTCGCTTAACCGTTTCGCCATGGAGTTGGCATGTTCGGCGCAACGAAGCCACAGATCATCTTCGAGCATGGCGTCAAACTGCGCAGCGATATAGCGCATTTTTGAAATGAGCTGCGTACAGGATTTTCTGACGTACCGCATATGCGGCAGGTCCGTGAAACACACGATTGCTTCACCGAACATTCCGCCGTTTTTGCTTAAACCAAACGACAGCACATCCACACCCGCAAGGCGCGTAAGCGCAGCAGGCGTGCTGTTAAGCGCCGCGACTGCGTTTGCAAAGCGCGCACCGTCCATGTGCAGTAGCATGCCGTTGGCATGTGCAAAATTCGCAATGGCAGCGACCTCTTCCACTTTATAGACCGTGCCCGTTTCTGTGCATTGCGTGATAGAAATAACCCTCGGCTGGCTTGTATGCTGGTTGCCGAACTTCTGTAGCAGAGGCTCCATTTCCTCTACGGTGAGCTTATTTTTAGCGTTGCCGCGAAGTGTAAAAAGCTTGCCGCCCGTCAAATGCTCTATGGCACCCGTTTCGTCGCAGTTGATGTGCGAAAGTTCCGTGCAGATGATGCCGCCCCATGTAGGGCACATGGCATTGAGGCATACGGCGTTTGCGCCGGAGCCGTTAAACACAAGATGCGCTTCACACGAACCTCCGAAAAGCTCCGTGATCTTATTGAGAACGGATTTTGTGTATGCATCGTCACCGTAGGATATGGCGTGCCCGCGGTTGATTTCTATAAGCTTCTCCATCACGCGCGGATGTACCGTTGCGCAGTTGTCGCTCGCGAAAAATTTCTTAATTTCCATTATGCCTGTACCAGATACGCGTTGATAAACGCGTCCAGATCCCCATCCATCACCGCCTGAATGTTGCCGTTTTCCACACTTGTACGATGATCCTTCACTAGTGTATAGGGTTGGAACACATAGGAGCGTATCTGACTCCCCCATTCTATTCTCTTGAATTCTCCCTTAATTTGCGACATCTGCGCCATGCGTTCGCGCTCTTGAAGCTCGAGAAGCTTGCCCTTGAGCATGCGCATGGCCGTTTCGCGGTTTTGCAACTGGCTTCGCTCGTTTTGGCATTGCACCACGATATTCGTGGGCAAGTGCGTGATGCGGATGGCAGAACTCGTTTTGTTGACGTGTCGGCCGCCCGCGCCACTTGAGCGGTAGGTATCTACCCTTAAGTCGTCGGGGTCTATTTCAATACCCTCGTCATCGTCATCGAATATCGGCGTTACATCGAGCGAGCCAAAGGAAGTATGCCTTCTGCCGCTCGAATCAAACGGAGAAATACGCACAAGCCTGTGCACGCCTTTCTCGGCTTTCAAATAGCCGTAGGCGTTTTCACCGACTACCTCGAAGGTAACGCTTTTAATCCCCGCCTCGTCACCATCCAACAGGTCTAACACCTTTACGGAATAGCCCTTGTTTTCGCAATAGCGCGTGTACATGCGGTAAAGCATGGATACCCAATCCTGCGCCTCGGTACCGCCTGCACCCGCATGCAGCGAAAGCACGGCGTTTTTATCGTCGTAATCGCCCTTTAGAAGCGTCTCTAGGCGAAGCTCGTTCACCTTTTCGGAGAACTTGTCATACTCCTCTAATATTTCATTGACCATACTCACGTCTTCGGCCTCGTCCGCAAGCTCGATGAGCGTTTCCACATCCTCGCCTGCGCGCTTTAGCTTCTCATACTTCGTGAGCTTATCGGTTACCGACTTCATGCGTTGGTTGGCCTTGTTGGCGGCTTCCACATCGTTCCAGAAACCGTCCTCGCCCATCTGCGCCTCAAGTTTTTCTTTTTCCTCCCTCAGACCAACAAGGTCAAAGGGATTCACCTGCCTCTTTGAGTGTTTGGATGGAGGCCGCAAGCTTCTGCCTGACTTCGTCCAACTGGATCACCCTTGTTCACATCCTTTAGCTATTATATTTGGGGTACGGTTCTTTTCTTTTAAAGAAAAGAGCCAAAAGAACTTTATGTTAGGGTTAGATTTCTCGCACACCGTACATAGTCCGAAGGGGATTTCTCGCACGGCTGTGCCGTACTCGAAATGACAGTAAAAAACGAAAGTTCACGCTGGCGGATACTATCCGCCCCTATAAGGGCGTACATTTCCCCGGGGATTATCAAGGGGTTGCAACCCCTTGATTCCATTCCGGCTTTGACGACATGCGCGTCCGGCGAAGCCGGAGCCTTTCAGGCCAAGGCCTGCGGCCTTGCGTGCGTCAAAACGGATGAAAACCGAAGGTTTTCGTTCCTATCGCATCCGCCGCCCGGGAGAGCCCGCAGGCTCGAGAGGCGGATGTGCAAACCCTCGTTCCCCTCTCGCGCGTATGGCTCACAAGCCATGCGCGCGAAAAGCGCTAGCTTTTCCCGCAGCAATTCTTATACTTCTTCCCGCTTCCGCACGGACAGGGGTCATTGCGGCCGGGGGATTTGTCTATGCGCTTTGGCTGGGACTTTGCATCGCCTGAGGTAGCTATGGGGTTAGCGAGCTGCACGCGCTTTCTCGGTGCTGCTTTTACGGAAAGATGGAAAAGGTTTCTGACCGTGCGCTCACGGATGCCGCGCACCATTTCGTCAAACATTTCAAAGCCCGAAGTGCGGTAGGCAACCACCGGGTCGGTATGGCCGATTGCCTGGAGGCCAATGCCTTGACGGAGTTGATCCATAGCGTCAATATGGTCCATCCAGTGGGAATCAACCGCCTGCAACAACTGCACGCGCTCAAATTCACGCATGCTTGGGCCGCTGTCGTCCTCCGATATCTCCACACCGTCCGCTATGCTGTTTTCCCGCGCGAGCTTAATTTCAGCAGCAATCTGTTCCTCGTGCTTAAGATAAACTTCATTTGCATACTCTATAGCTTCTTCGCGGAGCTTTGTGTACGAAGTGATGCCCTTGAGTTTTAGAGAAAAATCAACACCCGTGACCTGATAAAGCTCTCCGATTAGCCCGCGCAAATCCCACGCGTCCTGCTTAACATGCTCGGGGCAGTAAAGATCAACGCGGTTTGAAACAGTCTCCTCCACCATGCGTTTAATGGATTCCGATATATCCTCGCCCATTAAAACGCTTCTGCGCTGACCGTAGATGAGCTCACGTTGCTTGTTCATCACATCGTCATACTGCAAAACGTTTTTACGGATTTCGAAGTTGAAGGTTTCCACGCGCTTTTGCGCGCCTTCGATCTGCTTTGTAAGGATGCCCATCTCAATGGGGATATCATCCGCAGGTGAAAGCCGCTCCATGACGGACTTGAGCCGTTCGCCGCCGAAGCGCTGCATCAAATCGTCCTGCATGGAAACGTAAAAACGCGAGCTGCCCGGGTCTCCCTGGCGGCCGCTGCGACCGCGGAGCTGGTTATCGATGCGGCGCGCTTCGTGGCGCTCTGTGCCGATGATGTGAAGGCCACCCGCCGCTACTACGCGATCGTGCTCCGCGTCTGTATTTTTCTTGTGACGTGCGTACGCCGCCTTAAATGACTCCCGCGCGGCGAGTATGCGTTCGTCCTCTGTATCGGCATGGCCGATGGCTTCCTCAATTATGGCCTCGTCAATGCCCTCCTGACGTAGATCGCGGCGCGCTAAAAACTCGGGGTTGCCGCCAAGCAAAATATCCGTTCCGCGACCGGCCATATTGGTTGCGATGGTGACGCTGCCGTAATGACCCGCCTGCGCAACGATTTCAGCTTCCTTGGCATGCATTTTTGCATTTAAAACGACATGCTCAATCCCGCGCTTTTTGAGCATTGCGGAAAGCATTTCGCTCTTTTCTACACTGATGGTGCCTACAAG
>JAEZLG010000146.1 GCA_023435855.1 Bacillota bacterium
GGCATGAGGTTACGGATCTTGGGTGCCGTACCGAAGATACCACGGACTATTCGGACTATGCACTGCCGGCAGCAAAAGCCGTTGCAGCCTCCGAATTTGACCGTGGTATTCTTATATGTGGGACAGGCGTGGGCATGAGCATTACCGCCAACAAGGTAAAAGGGATACGCTGTGCGCTTTGCGGCGACCTTTTGACCGCAAAGCTTACTCGCGAGCATAACGATTCCAATATGCTTGCAATAGGCGGGAGAATTATCGGCCCTGAAACCGCAAAAGCTATCGTGGCGGTGTGGCTCGGTACCGATTTTTCGGGCGTTGAGCGCCATAAGCGCCGCATCGACAAGATCGGTGTATTTGAAAACAGTCAGGATTTCTAAATCAATCTCATACAGCCGAAAGGAGCATTCAACATGGGAAAAGTAACGGTCATTGACCATCCGCTCGTACAGCACAAGCTCTCGCATTTGAGGGACATTCATACGGGCCCGAAAGAATTCAGAGAGCTGGTGCAGGAGCTGGCCATGCTGCTGTGCTACGAAGCCACGCGCGATCTTCCGCTCGCCGATGTTACAATTCAAACACCCATCGGCCCCGCGCAAGCCAAGGAGCTTGCAGGTAAAAAGCTCGGCATCGTACCGGTACTGCGCGCAGGTCTTGGTATGGTAGATGGCCTTCTAAGCCTTATTCCCGCCGCGAAGGTTGGCCATATTGGCTTATATCGCGACCCGACTACACTTAAGCCCGTCGATTACTACTGCAAACTCCCGCCCGACGTACAGGAGCGCGATATCGTAATCGTCGATCCGATGCTCGCCACAGGAGGCAGCGCCGTGGAGGCCATTAACCTTGTGAAAAAGGCAGGCTGCAAGAGCATCAAGCTCGTGAATCTCATCGCAGCACCCGAGGGCGTTAAGGCCGTCCGGGACGCACACGATGATGTGGACATCTACATCGCTTCCATAGACAGCCACCTTAATGAACATGGCTACATCGTACCGGGCCTTGGGGATGCCGGCGACAGGCTTTACGGAACAAAGTAAAACGATAAAATCACAATATTGTAAAGGTCGGGATGATATAATCCCGACCTTTTTCACACTTCGCCCACTATAACACAGCTTCCGGATGTGCTATACTACGAACATCCGGTATATACGTTTTAAGGGGGTGAACTTATATGGAACAGGTGGCCTCAACACGCACAGTAATGCCGTTTTGGCGCGGTGTACTGGCATTTTTTCTCGGCTGTTTATGCTTTACCGTTTCTCAGATACTCACGCGCATACCCCTATTAAATGCACTGCAGGCTGACGTTTACGTTTCCGTATTTATGGTAGCGAACGCGCTCCTTTATATGGCGCTCGTGGCTCTTTCGGCAGGTGTTTTTGAGGAAGTTTTTCGTTTCCTTTTCAAGCAGTTTTTGCTCCGCCCCGCGGCTTCAACCTTCTCACAACCGCTTTTATTCGGCCTTGGGCATGGGCTAATCGAAGCGCTTTTTGTACTGATACCGCCTATTTTACAAGGATACGCGCTTTCTGACCTCGCTTTTGCCTTCCTTGAGCGCGCGCTGAGCATTGTGCTCCATATAAGTTTTACGGTCATGGTGTTCAACGGCTTCCAAAGAGGCAGGAAGTGGCGCTATCTACTGGCAGCGGTTGTGTTACATGGAGCTATTGATTTCGTGCTTCCCGTACTTGCATCCTTGGGCGTTTCTGCACTGCTCATAGAGACCGTATATTTCGTTATTGTCATCCCCTTCGCCGTATACGCGGCGCGTTCAAAAAAATACTATCTTCGCGGAGGTGTTTCACATGCTTAAACGTATTTTGATCCCGCTCATGGTCGCAGCCATGCTCCTTTTTGCATTCGGGTGCAGCACAGTACCCCCACTTTCGGACAACTTCGATGAGGCGACCGTGAAAAAAGCCGCCGAGAATGTAATCGTCTTTTTTAACGCGCAGGACAGCGAAGCGATTCGCGGCATGTCCAATGATATGCTTACAGCCGTACTGACCGATGAAAAACTTCAGGAAATTTATACGGCAATCTCTGAAAACGGTGCATTTGTGGAGTTTGGCGACGCGGTTACATTTGGTTCGAGCGACAAAGCAACAGGTACAGAGTATGCCGTGGTGGTATTGAAGGCAAGCTACGAGACGAAAGCACTTACCTATACAATCTCGTTTGATACGAACATGAAGCTTGCAGGAATTTATTATAAGTAACGTTACATAAAAAGAGGAGCGGAAAATGCATTTCCGCTCCTCTTTTTCATATCTAAATTAATCTACCCGCATAATATCCGCACCGATTGCCTTTAGCTTTTGCTCAAAAAACTCGTATCCGCGGTCGATGAAGTGAATGTTATTAAGCTCGCTTTTACCTTCTCCCATAAGCGCTGCTACCATGAGCGCCGCACCGGCGCGCAGGTCGCTTGCATATAGAGGTGAACCCGATAATGCTTCTACACCTTCTATAAGCGCTGTACGTTGGTTAATGGTGATATTTGCACCCATGCGTCTTAATTCGCTTACATGGTTAAAGCGCTCCTCGAAGATGTTTTCCACGATGAAGCTGTTACCCATGGCTGTCGACAAAAATGCCATCATGGGCTGCTGCAGATCGGTCGGGAAGCCGGGATAAGGCAGTGTTTTGATGTTCACTGCGCGAGAGCGGCCCTGCATCATAACGCGGATGAAAAATTCTCGCCCATCGTCGCCTTCGATTACGCGCACACCGCTTTCCATGAGCTTTGCGGAAATGGCCTCAAGGTGCGTGGGGATTACGTTGTTAATTACGACATCACCGCGCGTGGCTGCCGCTGCAATCATAAAAGTGCCCGCCTCGATCTGGTCGGGGATAATGGCATATGTGCAGCCGTGCAGCTTTCGCCCGCCGTTGACGCGTATCACATCTGTGCCGGCACCCTTCACCGAAGCGCCCATCATATTTAAAAAGTTAGCCACATCTACAACATGAGGCTCCTTGGCCGCGTTGTTGATGATGGTAATTCCCTCAGCACCTACCGCTGCCAACATGATGTTGATGGTTGCGCCTACGCTCACCACGTCGAGGTAAATTTCGGCACCCGTAAGCTTGGTCGCCTGCGCGCGTACGATGCCGCCCTTAATATCAACCTGTGCGCCAAGCGCCCGTAAGCCCTTGATATGCTGGTCTATGGGCCTTTGACCTATGGAGCAGCCTCCGGGCAGCGCGATTTCAGCGTAGCCGTAGCGTCCCAAAAGTGCGCCAAGCAGATAATACGAGGCGCGAAGTAAGCTCACCATTTCAAAGGTAACGCTATGGGTGTTGATGCCGCGCGGATCTATACGCATGCCCTGATCGGGTGTAAACTCCACGGTGGCACCCATGCGGATAAGTATCTGCTCTAAGATGCGGACATCCTCGATGGCAGGAAGGTTTTCGATACGGCAGCTCTCGCCGCAAAGGATTACCGCAGGAATGATTGCCAACGCAGCGTTTTTCGCACCGCTTATGGTGACAACCCCCTCCAAACGGTTTCCTCCGTTGATGACAAAATGAGACATCAGCGCTCTCCTAACAATGTGATCGGCTAAAAATCAGCCCTTTTTGCCTTAATGGCAGCCCGAGCAGCTCGAGCAGGAGCCCGAGCATCCCTCTTTGGGCGAGCCCGCGCATTTTCCTTCGTACGCGCGCTCTGTTTCGCCGCCGCAATTAGGGCAGCGGACGCTGTTCATCTTTTCTGACGAGATCAGCTCGTCGAATATCTTCGAGCAGCTTTTGCACTTAAATTTTAACAATGCCATACCTGTTACCTTGTCGTCAGTTTCTGTATTGTATCATTTGATAACCAAAAAGGCTAGCTTTCTCGGACTCCGCCTGTCAAACAAGAGCTGTATTACTTTTTTACGGCAAATAATACCTTGGGTTATATGCAAACCCATCTATGCGAAGCTCAAAGTGGAAGTTTCCTTCCTCCCCGTAAGTCTCCTTGCCCGCCGTAGCGATACTCTGCCCCTTTTCTACCGTGTCACCAAAGCTTACGAGCGCGCTGTCAAGATGAGCATAGCGCGTTAAAAAGCCGTTTCCGTGGTCGATTTCAACCGTCAGACCGTAATTTCCGCGCATTAGAACACTTACGACTATTCCTGTTTCCGCGGCTAAAATGGAAGTGCCCTCATCGAGCTCATAATCGAGCCCAAGGTGCATTCCCCCGTCCCTTCGTCCGAAGTTGGAGATTGGTTTTTCCTCCGTAGGCACTATAAAGCTGAGCGTACCCGCATCTTTGCCCTTTTTTCCCTCACTCCTGCCGGGTTCGCCGTCTTTTGTGGAAAGCGCGCCTACTGTGACAACGTGGTTCTCACTTTCGATGAGGATTGTCTCATCGTCGGTCTCGGTCTTTTTTTCCTCGCCATTTACATAGACTATACGGGTTATAACAGAGCTTTCGCCGTTATGCCCGAGGCTTTTTATGATTCTAAGCCCTTTTAGCAGCGTGTCGTCGCGCAGATTTTCTTCTTTGAAGTTTATCTCGTGTACGGTCTCTTGTTGTAAAACGGTCTGTACCTTGAGAGGATGCCGGCCGTTTATAAACAGTTCGAACAGCACTTCGTGCGTGGTGAGCTCCGTAGCATCCGGTGCATCTAAAAGCTCTACCGAATCGACAAACGAACTTGTAATTCGTCCCTCACCCTCGACCATGGACTCGTAATAGGCCTTTACATCGTGTAAAAGCTCTTCCGCTGCCTCACGGCTCGCGAGTACCCCCGCCGTTTTACCGTCGATAAAAATGGCCGTCTTCATAT
>JAEZLG010000156.1 GCA_023435855.1 Bacillota bacterium
GGTATTATCCGATTGATGTTTTGAGACGAATTGCTGATCTTTTTGGAGTTGATATTGTTGATTTATTAGATGATTACAATTTATTTCTTTATCGCGGACAGGGTTCACAGATAAGGTCCATCCGACAGTCAGCATGCCTTACTCAAAAGCGCTTCGCAGAGCATTTGGGTGTTCAGGCTGGAACCGTTAAGCGATGGGAAAGTGATAAAATGCGAATGACCAGAGCTTACTGGGAAAAGTTGAATTCATTCAAGCATTCCGTTTCAGGACGCTTGAGTTCTTCATCGTGCGTCATTAATAATTTCTTGTAAAAGTTTCTCTTTTTGATCTTTGGGACAAGGAATGGATTTTATCCGCCGTACAACTGCCTCTGCATGTACTGCGGCAACTTTCTTTTGCAGTTCATGTAGACGATCAGGTTCTTTTGGATAATGCACGATGATTTCCATATTTGTACCTCGCAAGAATGTATTTAGATACTATGCAGGCTTGATTGTCCGATATAACGAAAAGGGAGCGGATCATCCGCTCCCTTTTGTGTTTCTGCACTCCTAATGCGCCCAGGTGTTGTTGGTACTATCGTCTGTGTACATGTTGCTGTCGATATAGATGTTTATCGGAATTGTGGCCGTAAGCTCACCACCCGGCGTTGAAGCGCCTACAGCCGTGATATTGGCGCTATATGTGGTCGCATCGGGGAACCACACCGGCACATACCATTTCTGCGCTCCTATGGGCGAATACGGGCTTACCGGCAGTGTCCAGGAGCCGCCGCTGTTGGCAAGCCTTACGACCTCACCATACCCGCGTTCCGGGATGAACATGACCACCTGTGTGGGGGCAAAGCTCGTATGGTAATTAGTGGATACATTGGCCGATACCGTCACACCGAAGCCATAACCGGACTTGAGCTGCGATACGGATGGTGTGGCCGTGAGCGTAAGGCGCGCCCAATACGAGGTTGTGACGCCGTTCTGGGTTTCCTCCCATGTCACATAGTTGTTGTTCTCACCGCCCGGGCGCGGGGGGATGGGTACCGGGTCCGGCTGCTCTACAGCATCAATGAAAGGCGGTTGGATGGTCACAGAACGGCTGTAGGAGTTATTGGAGTAATCCGTTTCTGTGACTGTCCGCGCCGGGTTGACGGTAGCTGCGATCGTCACAGGGCCGTGGGAAGGGGCTGTCCACGTAAACAGAACGGTGGCTTTACTGTTTGCAGGAACATTGACCGTCTTGCTCTGCGCAGCACCGCCTGCCTCGAAACTAACCTCAACGCTGTTTACGGCAGCTGACTGCAAGCCCTGGATAGTGACGGTAGATACTACCGTGCTGTTACCGCGATAGTTGGCCGGTGTTATATTCGTCACGGTCAGATCGGGGGTAACAGGAGGCGGAGTATTACGGTCGTCATCATCGTCGTCGTCGTCACGGTCGGGTCTGGGTGTTCGGGTGGGAGTGGGTTTCGGCGGCGTAGGTGTATTATTCATTGAGCCGCTAGAAGACGAACTTCTGCCGCTGCTTGTGGAACTGGAGGAACTGCTGCCCTGACCGGAGCCGTTCGACCATACGCCAGGATTGCCGTAGGTCGTTCTGTTGCCTTTGCTGGTATTGGTCAGTGCTTCATAGGCATCTTTCAGCGGGGGGGTTGAGGAACCATAGTTTCTGCCAGAAGATGAACCAGAGTTATTGTTTCCTCCTCCTGAGCTAGGCGGTTTGTTCGGTCCATCGTCGGGTCTTGCCAAAGCAATTGAATAAATAGTAAGAATGCTCACAAATACGAGCACTACTGCAATAAAACGCCTTGTTTTGTTTGTCATATTAAACTCCTTTCGTAATGTGAACTTACGATATTTACATCTCTTGTAATATCACCTCCTAACACAAAGGTGGTATCTATATAAAAAGAGCATTTCGTAACGAAATGCTCTTAAAGGAACGGCTACCGGCTGAAAGAAAAAATGGAAAAAGAGAAAAGGCGCTTATGGCCGTTATGCCATGTGCGCCTCTGCCAGTGCAATCATATTTGAATCTGCTTCTGTCCATCCATTGGAAATGTAGAGCCAATTGTAAACTCCATATTTACCATGCTCATACTTTGTATTGTTCATGGGTTCATCAAGGATGACATTATACTCAATATCAAACCAATACCACTTATTTAGATCAAAGCTATTTTCCTTAACAAATTTCGATGAAGCATGACTCATATTAAACAGTGCGCGTCCACGAACTCTGAAAAAGCCATCGGCACATTGATAAACAAGGGAAGGGTCTGTTACGAGAACACCTATTTCAGTGATTTGATTTTTCTTTCCTACTTTCAAAATGTCCTCAACATAATCACATTCCTCCGAGTACGAAAGAGCGTTGTAATAAAAATCTGCATAAACCGATTCCAGATCTTCGGCGGTATAGTCTTGATTAAGGTCAGACCGGGCAAATCCTCTTGCCGCTTCCATAATCGCTGTCACTTCGTCAATTCCATACTCCTCGATGCACTCAACGTTAGTTTTAAATGCATAGTTTTTCTTCATTGTTGCCTCCGCCCACATATTATAGGGATGCTCATATAGGTAAAGCGGAATCTCGGTATTGATATTGGAGTAATCGGAAGGCATTGTCCATTCGGCGTAGTTAAATGCTGTTGCAAATTCTTCTGTGTACTCATCACCGTAAATTTCGCAATACTTCTTTGCAAAATCAACATAGCTTCCGGCAGGTTCCCTTGTCGGCTCCGGTGTCGGTACTGGAGTAGCCGTAGGAGTAGGAGCCAGTGTTGCTTCCGGCGTAGCGGTTGCAGGGGTAGGATACGCTACTGTGCTATTGCACGATGTAAGAAGCGCTGTCAGCCCGATAATTGCGATAAACTGGATAGCCTTTTTCATAGTGTTTCGCTCCTTTCAGGGCGGTATCTGCTGTCATAAACTGTAAATAATTAGTAGTATTACCTATATTTATTATATCACTTTGCGCCGCTATTTGCAAGCGAAAAGTGCCTATTTTAGGGGTTTTTTTCATCTTTTTGAGTGGTTCTATATGTCCAAGCGTTGGTTCCGGCTGGCAATTTTATAGGGGATTGTAAATGAGATTCCATCATCTAAGTAATCGTTAAAAACGCTCACAGGAATAACAATTGTTCCTTGAATATTAATTCTTGGCGGTTCTTCATTGACCGTTATGCCGGTTATAGATAGCCTGTATTCCGTCTTCCCATCAACGACAAGAGCGTTAGAAGCATTCAATCTCATATCGCCATGCAAGTAATCAGATAACGCAGCTTGGGCAGCAGCGGCGTCAATTTTCGAGATCCCATCCTGCCGGTAATCGTCAAGCATGGCGATCTCAACGGAAAGGTTGGCAGCACGGCTTAATTCCTTCTCCACATGATTGCGGATGGTATGGACACGGTTGATCTCCATTGTTACGCTCACAATTACAATGAATACGATCAAAAAGACGATCATACCGAGCTCGGCTTCGCCTCGCTTGTCCTTCAATAGGCGCATGGGGTTCTCCTCCTTCTAAACCTTCCAGTAAACTTCGCTTATGCCGGAGACCGTCTTGCTTACTGGTACGTCAATCGTTACGGGATCCGAGAATGTGGGTGTAAGTAGTGGAATTTTCATAACAACAGATACTGTTATGCTAATCCGTTCACGGAGCTGGATTTTATTATCCGCAACGTATGTAGCCGAGACTGAAACGGACGGAGAAAGGTTTGTCTGTTCCTTCATCCGGTTAAGTTCTGCCTGGTATTCAGCCCCAACTTCTCCAGACAGTTCGATTGTCCGCATAAGCTGACAGGCCATGTAGTCTACATTCTGCTTGGTCGTAAAGAGCGGCATCAAGTAGATGAAGCCGGCAACAAGGGTCATGATGATAAGGAAATTTACCAGTGTGCCTACAAACCCCTCTGCGCGCCTCTCCCTCAACAAAAGGGACAGGCGCGTGTAAATCAAGTGCACTTTTTTCATGGTTCACTTCCTCAGATGCCCAGCATGGTGCTAATCTTGTTAACTATGGAGCTGAACAGGTTGGGCAGCGCAGCGTTTAAGAGGCCGATCAGGACGGCAGCGGTAGCAACCGATATTACAATCCCGATGATAATATCGACGGCAGATGCTCCGCGCTGGTCGATAGCGAATGCCAGAAGCCGCTGTTTGGCTTTTTCCGCAATAGTGTGGATACTGCGGAGCTTAAAGGTAAGTACGTTTTTCTGTTTCATGTAAATTTCTCCTTTGCTTTATTGAAATAATGTCATGCCCTGTATTAGTTGCATGATTACCGGATAGATGAAAACGAGGATGGCACAGGCCATCATAGCAAATGTCGCTCGCTTGATTTTGTGAGGGCGCTTTCCGACGGTGCGCCGGATGTTCTCGCGGTTCAGGATACCCATCTGATGATTTGCTGAGTCAAAGTAATACTGTTGGTCGGCACCGTCGCGGCTTACCTCGATCAATGCGTTGACAAAGCTTCGGAGATGGTCATTGTTTAACGTGGTTTCAAACTGCCTAAGTGCCTGTTCCTTATTCTCGTTCGCACCCAGGCGCGCAATGAGTTTGTTCAGGTCTGTTTTGAGAGGCGTATCCTGTACATTTTCAATGTACTTTTCAAATATTCTCTGAAAGTTCTTGTCCGACTTAAGCGATTCGGCAACTGACCGAACAAAGCTTGGCAGAGCGCGCAGGATGGATGCGTTCAGCTCTTTTAGCTTTTCTTTGACCATCTCAAGCTCACGCAGCGCAAAGAGAACGCCAAGCACGACAAGTGCGATGGATATGATAGGAATACCGGCAATCAGACTTGGTATTACGCACAGCTCGATCAGGAGTCCCTTTGAGATTGCCATGCCGTAATACATCTGTGGTGTCAACGGGATTCCGGCGCGCTGGAGATCCCGAAGGAGGGAATCGTGCCTATACTGTGGCAGATCGATGTACCGGGATATAACGCGCGCAAGCGGGACTGCAAGACGGTCAAAAATGTTGCGGAAGCTTTCCTTTTTGTGATACTGCCTCAACCGCTTTTTCATTTCCTTGATGCTTTTCAGCCCTAGCAGGCGGGAGATCAGAAAGTATGCGCCGGTGTAAAGCAGGACAAATACAAATAGCTGTAAACCGCCCATAATCACACCTCCGCGCTGACCGGCTGATTGACGCGAATTACATAGAGCGTTGCAGCGAACGTCACAACAAATGTGAGCGCAACAACAATCTTCCCTAGCAAGGTATTGGCCAGGTAGATATACCATTGCGCGTTCAGGAGCCGCATCATGGGGATACTGCCAAGCACGATTACCGAAATCATGATATGCTCCCGCCAAATGTCTGCCATCTTGGTATCAAGCTCTTCCTG
>JAEZLG010000233.1 GCA_023435855.1 Bacillota bacterium
ATCTCTATCATTCTTATGATCTTTTCTTCATCGAAAGCGATATTCTCTTCTTTTTCTCGTCTACACCTAGCACTCGAACCTTTACGATATCCCCTGGCTTCACTATATCAGAGGGGTGACGCACATAAGAATCGGAAAGCTCCGATATGTGCACAAGCCCATCCTGGTGCACGCCGATATCCACAAACGCGCCGAAATCGGCCACGTTTCTTACGGTGCCGTTGAGCTCCATGCCTACGGTGAGGTCACTAAGCTCCATCACATCGCTTCGCAACACCGGCGCAGGCAGCTCGTCGCGCGGGTCACGACCGGGCTTTATAAGCTCAGCGATGATGTCGTTTAATGTAAGCACGCCAATGTTTAAGCGCTTTGCCGTTTCCGCCTCGCCCATTTCCTTCACGCGCATTTTGAGACCGCTTAGCCGCCCGAGGCGTACATCCTCCTCGGTATAGCCGCAAAGCTTTAATAGATTTTTCGTTGCCTCATAGGATTCCGGGTGCACGCCGGTGTTATCGAGTATCTCACGGCTCTCCGGTACGCGCAAAAACCCTGCGCACTGCTCATAGGTGCGCTCGCCGAGCTTTGCAACTTTTAAAACCTCTTTGCGCGCTTTAAAAGCGCCGTTTTGCTCGCGATACGTTACGATATTTTGCGCCACGCTCGCCCCGATGCCTGAAACATGGCTCAATAGAGGCGCGGAGGCTGTGTTTAAATCTACACCCACCGCGTTCACGCAGGATTCCACCACGCCGCCCAATGCGCCGTCAAGCTTTGCAACAGGCATATCGTGCTGGTACTGCCCTACGCCGATGCTCTTTGGGTCAATCTTCACAAGTTCCGCAAGCGGGTCCTGCAAGCGGCGCGCGATGGATACAGCGCTGCTTAGGGAAACGTCAAAGTCCGGAAATTCCTTAGCGCCAAGCTTCGAAGCAGAATAAACCGACGCGCCGGCTTCGTTCACAATCACATACCCAACATCCTGCATGCCCGATATGGTTTCCGCTACGAATTTTTCCGACTCGCGCGAAGCCGTGCCGTTGCCTATGGCAATTACGGTGATACGGTGCTTTTTAATGAGCGATTTCAATACCTGTTCCGCTTCCGCAACTTTGTTGTGCGGAGGCGTGGGGTAGATAACATCTGTCTCGAGCACCTTTCCGGTACCGTCCACCACGGCAAGCTTACAGCCTGTTCTAAACGCGGGGTCAAAGCCGAGCACCACTTTATTTTTGATGGGTGCCTGCATAAGAAGCGGCTGCAGGTTTTTAGAAAATGTTTTAATCGCCTGCTCGCTCGCAGCTTCCGTAAGGTCGTTTCGAAGCTCCCGCGAGAGCGAGGGGAACAATAGCCTGTCATAGCCATCCTCCATGGCAAGCTCCACCTCGTGCATGGAGGGGGATTCACCCTTTAGCAGCATTGAGCGGAGGATGTAGAGCGCATCGCCGCGCGGCAAGATAAGCTCCACTTTCAAAAAGCCCTCTTTCTCGCCGCGGTTTATGGCTAGCACACGGTGCGCCTGTATGCGCTTTATCGGCTCCTCATAGTTGTAATAAAGCATGTACACGCTTTCCTCATCCTTTATAGAGGATGAGCGTAACACGCCGCTTTCCTGTGCAAGCGCTCGAAGCCTCGCGCGCAGATGCGCATCGTCCGAGAAATTCTCGGCTAAAATATCGCGTGCACCGGCGAGCGCCTCCTCTATGGTAGGAACGCCTTTTTCCGTATCCACAAACGGCAGCGCAAGCTCTTCGGGGGTTTTACCGTGCTTCTCCTGCATGAAGATTGCGTCCGCAAGCGGCTCAAGACCCTTTTCGCGCGCAATCATGGCGCGGGTGCGGCGCTTGGGCTTATACGGGCGGTAAATATCCTCCACTTCGGCAAGCGTTTTCGCGGCGTCAATCTGCGAAACAAGCTCGTCCGTCAGCTTTTCCTGTGCGGCGATAGAGGCTTTTACCTCATCGCGGCGCGTGTTTAAATTGTTGAGATACTCCAAACGATCGGCAAGCTCCCTTAAAAGCTGGTCGTCCATAGCGCCCGTCATCTCTTTGCGATAGCGGGCAATGAAGGGGATGGTATTGCCGTCTTTTATTAGCTTCATCACGTTTTCTACATGAAGTAGGCTCTGCTTGAATTCGCGAGACAGTATTTGCTGTACGGTTTCCATATTGCTTCTCCTAATCTATTACGGTTTTTCCACAATCACGAGCGGCACGAGCATTTCCTCCTCGGTAAGCCCTGCGTGTGTGGACATAAATTTCGATGAAAGCTCGCTTTGGCGTATCGCATAGTCCGCTATACCTGCTGCGAGATAATCTCCTAAAAAGCCTTCAAAGCGCGGGTGCGGCGTACCGTAGCCGAAAAGCGAACGCTCAGTAACCTCTTGCTTTGATAAAAGCAGGAATTTATCGGAGAAATGTGCATGAAACGCTTCGGGGAACGCCGACACATATTCCGGCTTTACAAAAAACGATGCCGCACGTGATTCAATGGCTACAGGGCGATAAAGCATGTTTATTATATCCGGATAATCGGTAAGCGTAAAATAACGCACGTCCTTGTGCCCATGGTCGGCGGTTAAAAATAGTGCTGTTTCGGTGACCTTTTCACAAAGGCAATTCATTCGCGCATCTATATCGAGTACAACCGATTTTACCAGTTCGCTTCTGCAGCCTGTAAGATGCATGGTATGATCGGGCTCAGGCCAATATGCCATGAGTATCTTGCTTTTATCCTTCAAGCAATATTCTTCAATCGCAGCAAACATTTCGTCTAGGTTTTCTACGCGGCAGTCACCGAAGGGGGATATATGATGCGTCTCAAAACCCGCATCCGTCGCCTGCTCAAACGCGTTCTTATAAGCCATATGGCGGGAAGCAAGGTGATACTCTGCCGCTTGGACTTCCCCGGGTACATCCGTAAGCGTGTTGGGGAATATATCAACGAGCGCATCTGCTTCCTCAAAATGCAAACTCCAGCCAATCCAGCCGTGCTCAACAGGAGAAAGCCCGCTATAGAGCGCCGTCATGGCTGCGGTGGTGGTAGACGGAAACACCGAGGATACAGTTGCTAAAGTATGCTGCCTTAAAAAGCTTTCTTTCGGCAAATGATAGTTAAATGCGTCCGCACCAAGACCGTCAAACACCATAAACACCGTGTTTTTATAGCCCTTCTTTAGCACCGCATCGCAAAGCGCAAGGCTTTTGTGCCCGGCATTTACCCCAAGATGCTTTTGAAGCGAGCAGACGATATTCAAAATGCTGTTGTCATAATCAGGATAACGCACGTAAATCCCCTCCACTCTGCTTTTCGTTCCATTATAGCATGGCGTACTACTGAGGTCACTTTTTTAACATGAAAAAAGAACCATTTTTTATACACGGTTTGTCCGAAATTATCCCGAAACGCCTATATATAATATAAGTTGCCAAAGCGGCGCGACAACGCAGGTAGAACGTACTATAATGAGGATACTATATAAGTGTCTGTAATTTTTTACGGTTAAAGATGCATAACGAGGTATGAATATGCGGGTATTGGTTATCAACCCCGGTGCAACCTCCACCAAGGTATCGGTGTTCGACGAGGAAACCGAGGTTTATAAAGAAAACATCGTACACAGCGCACAAAGTCTTGCGGAATTTTCATCCGTCGTTGAGCAAGCACCCTATCGCAGATCACTCATCGAGGCGGCCTTAAAGCAAAGCGGCTTTGCCATGAAGGATTTTGATGCGGTTTGCGGACGCGGCGGTCTATTAAGGCATATTCCCTCGGGCACCTACCGCGTGACGGATAAGGTCATAGCGGATGTTAAAAACCCGCCCTACGGACAGCACGCATCAAATTTGGGCTCGCTCTTAGCCAAAGAGCTTGCTGACGAGGCCAAGATCCCCGCGTTTTTCGTCGACCCCGTTTCCGTGGATGAAATGACGGATGTTGCCCGCGTTTCGGGCTTTAACGGAATGGAACGGCAG
>JAEZLG010000260.1 GCA_023435855.1 Bacillota bacterium
CCTCCCAGTATTGCTTTTCAACAGGTGATGCATCCCATCCTGCTTTGTGCATATTGCCCATCATGTTGAACACAAACCTGGTTGTAAACCCCACATGGGGCTTTTTGTCGGAACGGAACTTCCATGCAAGTTTTGAAATACACTTTTCTATTTTGGCTTTCATCTTGGGCTTAACCGTACCCCAATTCGCGGCTTGCACCGCAATGCCGTAAGATTTTATATACGGGATGCCCCACCCGAACAGGGAGGTTTTAATGGTTTTAATCACTCTGCCATTTGGAGCACCTGCAGAAGCACTAAGAATAGCGGCACGCTTTTCAAACATCCATTCCTTAGGACGATGCGACATCCAGCAGTCAAACATCAGATCTAAAAATGCTTTCATCGATCCTGAAGGTGCAAAGCAGTAATTGGGCGTTGTAAAGATGAAAAGGTCCGCTTTTTCCATCGCCTCAAGAATAACCTTCTTTTCGCTCCAATAAGGACATTTGGCTTCGTCCTCAATACAGGAGTAGCAGCCAAGGCAAAAATGATTTAAATTCTTCGGCAGAAAAAATTCCGTGATTTCACCTTTCGTTGCTACCTTTTCAGCAAGCAATGTGCCCATGTGGTAGGAGCTTCCCTTGTGATTTTGCCCATGTATAATAACTGTTTTCATTGTTTAATCCCCTATTCAGCACTGTTAGGTAGTATTGATTGCACATAGAAAATTGCTGTATTCAACAAAAGAACCACAGTTAAGAAACGTTAAAAACCCGTATTGCATAATATTTGCCAAAAATATTATATTTCAATATGGATAATAGTCAATACCGCGCAGTAGTGAAAAATAGAATTTTATAGTTTTTGTGTTGACAAACGTGTTTGCACTGCATATAATGCCTTGTAATCTCTTTGCACTGCATTACACTCCGTTTATGTACCGGAGTGCGAGTTCAACAGTACAAACTGAGCAGGCGATGCCCTTTGGGGCGTGGGGCCGGGCCGCCCGACAAGCGGCAGCAGATCGTGATAAAACACATCTGTGGGACAGTTGTATGTTCCATGGGTGTGTTATTTTTATATCCATATACACAATGGAACACCCGACCTCAATGGAGTGCCATAGGAGAAATCAAGGCACCGCCGTTCATTCGGCGGAAACGGGGGATTCTTTTATGACAAACACCGAAAACTACATCGGACTAACTTCAGCCGAGGCAGCAACTCGACAGCAGCAGTATGGAAAAAACGAACTGACGCCACAAAAGAAGGAAAACTTTTTCAGTAAGGTCTTCCATATCATCTGTGAGCCTATGTTCCTTTTGCTCATCATTGCCGCTGTCATTTATTTTATCCTTGGTGAGCCTCGCGACGGTGCCATCATGCTCATCTTCGTGGTAGGCATCATCAGCATCGATGTGATGCAGGAATGGAAAACCGACAAAACGCTTCATGCACTCAAAGATTTGTCCGCGCCTCACATTACCGTCATCCGTGACGGAACGGAACAACAGGTCATGAGTTCTGATTTGGTGCCGGGCGATCTTATGATGATTTATGAGGGTGTAAAGATACCCGCAGACGGCGTGGTCATTCGCTGTGCCGACCTATGTGTAGACGAATCCTCCCTCACCGGCGAAGCAGAAGGCGTATGGAAGGTAACCAAAGAAAACGCAGAGCCTACTTTAGACTATTGGCGCAAGGAATACTGCTATGCCGGTACACTGGTAACCCAAGGTACAGCAACCGTACAGGTTGACAAAATAGGTGCAGAGACCGAGTACGGCAAAATCGGGCTTGGTGTAGCCGCGGCACCTCAGGAAATCACACCGCTGCAGAAGCAGACCGGAAAGCTTATTAAAACCTGCGCTGTTATAGCAGGGGCACTGTTCCTACTGGTAGGCATTATTACATGGTTCAATATTCCCGACCACGCCTTCATTGACCGCTTGGTTGAGAGCATCCTCTCGGGTGTTACACTCGCTATGGCGACGATTCCCGAGGAGTTCCCGGTAATTCTTACCGTTTTTCTCTCCATGGGTGCATGGCGGTTGGCAAAAAAGAATTCTCTGGTTCGAAAACTACCCAGTGTAGAGACACTCGGTGCAGTAACTATACTTTGTGTAGATAAAACCGGCACCATTACCATGAACCGGATGACCGTGCAGAAAACATGGGTGGCAAACGGCACAGAAAGCGCTTTAATCGAAACCATGGGCCTCGGCTGTGAAACCGATGTATACGACCCTATGGAAAAAGCCATGCTTCTCTATTGCGAAAAACACGGTTTTTCAAAAGAATACCTTTTTAAAAATGATTTCGTGTCCGAATATCCCTTTACCAATGAGCTTAAGATGATGGGTCATGTCTGGCGCAAGGACGGCGAACTTATTATTGCAGCCAAAGGCAGCCCGGAGCGCATACTCACCATTTGCGATTTGACCGATGCGCAGCGCAAAGCTGCCGAAGAGCAAATTCATGCATTATCCTCAGAAGGGCTGCGCGTGATTGCCATTGCAACGGCAAATCCCGAGGACGAATACGCAATCCCCGCATCCATCACCGACTGTCAACTGACTCTACTTGGCCTTGTGGGTTTAGCAGATCCGCCCCGCGAGAGTGTAAAAGGCGATATTGAGGTATGCAACCGGGCCGGTATCCGTGTGGTCATGATAACCGGTGATAATGGAGTTACGGCATCTGCCATCGCTAAGAAGATCGGAATTCCTGAAAGCGACCATATCATCACCGGCGATATGCTGGAGGCTATGAACGATGACGAGCTTAGGAACGCCATCAAAAATGTATCCATCTTCTCCCGCGTGATCCCAGAGCACAAGATGCGTATTGTTAAAGCTTTCAAGGAAAACGGTGAAATCGTCGCCATGACCGGAGATGGAGTCAACGACGCTCCGGCTCTTAAGTATGCCGATATCGGTATTGCCATGGGAAAGCGCGGCAGTGAGGTTTCTCGCGAAGCTGCCGACCTCATTTTGATGGATGATAACTTTACTACCATCGTTGAAACGATTAAGGACGGCCGCCGAATTTACGATAATATTCGCAAGGCTGTGGGTTATGTGTTCACCATCCATATTCCCATTGCTTTTGCTTCCCTATTGGCTCCGTTTCTTGGAATCGCACCTGTGGCACTGCTTCTTTTGCCGCTTCATGTGGTGCTTTTGGAGGTGCTCATAGACCCCACATGCTCCATCGTTTTAGAACGGCAGCCGGCCGAAGAGGACATCATGGATCGTCCTCCCCGCAACTCTAAGGAAAAGCTTTTGACCTTTAAACTGCTGACAAAGAGCATATTACAGGGGTTATTTGTGTTTGCTGCATCTTTCGGTACATACTATGTGACGCTTCTGGGCGATCCCACCAACCCTGCTGTTGCCCGCGCCATGGGGCTTGCCATCATCATGTTGGCAAATTTGTTCTTGGTGCAGGTGAATAGCTCCGATCATGATTTTGCCTATCGTTCTGTGAAACGGCTTATGAAGGATCGCGTGATGTGGGCTGTAAATTTGGGTACGCTACTATTGCTTGCAGTGATCCTCTACTCGCCATTGTCCATCTACTTAAAGCTCGCACCGCTGTCTGCCGGTCAGTTCCTTTTAGCACTTGGGCTCGCTTGCGTTTCGGTACTATGGTATGATCTGGTGAAGCTGGTAAAAAAAATTCGGAAACGCTCTGCTTTAAACTAAGGCAAACACGATGCGGAGCGGTCAAGACCGCTCCGCACTTTTGTCTGCTCCTTGAAACAGCAAACAGATGTATGGTATCTTTATTTCGGAGGGTAAGTTTATGCAAAAAACCGTACTCATCACCGGTGCTTCGCGAGGTATCGGCAAAAGTGCAGCGCTCGAATTTTCGGACGCCGGATATGCCGTATGTGTCAACTATCTAAATTCCGAAAAAGAAGCGCATGCCGTTGCTGAAGAAATCGTCCGCCGCGGCGGGAATGCATTCCCCTTTCGCGCGGATGTTTCCGTAGAAAATGAAGCGCTTGCACTCGTTAAAGCCGCACAATCTCATTTTTCACACATCGATGTTCTCGTCAACAATGCCGGTGTAGCGCTCGATAAGCTTTTTACGGAAACTAAGAGCGACGATTGGCTGCGCGTTTTTGATGTAAACATACACGGTGCTTTTTACTGTTCCAAATTCGTGCTTCCGCAAATGATCTCACAAAAGAGAGGGAAAATCCTCAACGTTTCGTCCGTTTGGGGAATGGTCGGCGCATCATGCGAGGTTGCTTATTCCGCCAGTAAGGCAGCGCTCATCGGCCTTACAAAGGCGCTTGCTAAGGAGCTTGGGCCGTCGAATATACAGGTGAATTGTGTTGCGCCGGGTGTCATCGATACCGACATGAACTGTAACCTCACAAAAGCGGATATCTGCGCCTTATGCGAGCAGACGCCGCTCGGGAAGCTTGGTAAACCCGAGGATATCGCAGCGCTTCTTGTTTACTTAGCCTCAGACAAGGCCGATTTTTTGACCGGTCAGGTAATCAGCCCCAACGGCGGATTTGTCATATAGGCAAGTTTTGATCCTGCAGGTAAGCCGGATGTATTATTCTGCAAGATTAAAAAAGTAAATACACTTCTTGCGTTCGCCTTCAAGATACATATCGTTATCGATCGGCAAGTCCGCTATTTCTTTGAGTGTACCCCCGGCGTATTCGCAGGTTTTTCGAGAGGCTATGTTTTCGGGGCTGCACGTTATAATGAGATAGTCCATTTTATGTTTTTTGGCAAGCTCAAACAGCAACCTGCATGCCTTTTGTGCATAATGGTTCCCACGTTTTTCCTCATTTACCGCATAGCCGATATTCCCGCCGTAATAAGTATTATCATTATAGCCGATGCGAAAATCACAGTTTCCTACCTCGGTTCCATCCGCCACACAGATCGTAAAGTAATACGCGGGCAGCCACTTTTTCGTCTCGTCGGCATCGGCGGTTTTATCAAGACGAAGGAATATCTCGTCATTTTTCAGAAAGCTTGTATCAAGAAACATATGCTTACCTCTTTTAAAAAATAAGAGACAAGGCGCTTCGCCCTGCCTCTTCATTATGTAATGTTTTATTTCATTTACCTCTTCACCTTGATGCGCGTTGTCGCACGGAGCATGGCAACTTTAAGGCGGATAGCTTCATTGGTGTCTTTTGCCTCACGGGAGCGTGCTTGCGCGCGTGCGTAAGCTTCCTCCGCACGAGGCAGGTTAATTTCATTAGGCCATTCACATGCCTGCGCAAACATAACAACTTTATCGCGGCCGACATGCATAAAGCCTTCCGTATGTGCCGCCTCCGCTACTTCGCCGCCTCGTTTGACAATTCTCATCACACCCACGCCGAGCGCTGTCACCAAAGGCAGGTGACCTGCTAAAACACAGATTTGCCCGTCGATGGTTTCTACGGTGAGCGATTCGACCTCGCCGCTATAGAACTCGCGTTCGGGCGTAATTACGTCGAGGTGAAAACTTTGAGCCATACTAATATACCTTCTATTTCACCCTTGCTCGTACTTCGTTGAGATTGCCCGCCATAAGGAAGGTGGTCTCGGGGATATCGTCAGCCTTGCCGTCGACAATCTGTTCGAAGCCGTCGATGGTCTCCTCGATGGTAACATATGCGCCGGGTACGCCGTTGAACGCTTCCGCAACAAATAGAGGCTGTGATAGGAAGTTCTGTATTTTGCGCGCGCGGTAGACCGTAAGCTTATCCTCCTCGGAAAGCTCATCCATGCCTAGGATGGCAATGATGTCTTGCAGCTCATGGTAGCGCTGCAAGCTCTCTTGCACGCGGCGCGCGACAGAATAATGCCTTTGCCCAACAACGTCGGGCTCTAAAATTCGCGAAGTGGATTCGAGAGGGCTAACTGCCGGATAGATGCCGATTTCCGCAATCGAGCGCGAAAGTACCGTCGTCGCGTCCAGATGCGAGAATATGGACGCAGGCGCGGGGTCGGTCAAATCGTCCGCAGGGACGTAAACAGCCTGTACGGAGGTGATGGAGCCGCGCTTGGTGCTCGTGATGCGCTCCTGTAAGTCGCCGAGCTCTGTGGCAAGTGTTGGCTGGTAACCGACAGCCGAGGGCATGCGTCCGAGAAGCGCCGAAACCTCGTTTCCCGCCTGTACATAGCGGAATATGTTATCGATAAACAAAAGCACATTTTGGTTCATTTCATCGCGCATATACTCAGCCATCGTAAGCCCCGCGAGCGCTACGCGCATACGCGATCCGGGAGGCTCGTTCATCTGCCCGAAAGCCAAGGCCGTACGGGCAAGAACGCCCGATTCCGTCATTTCAGAAATTAGCTCAGCACCCTCGCGGCTGCGCTCACCCACACCCGTAAAAACGGAATAGCCGCCGTGCTTGGTGGCAATGTTGTGGATAAGTTCCATAATGAGAACGGTTTTTCCTACGCCGGCACCGCCAAACAGACCGATTTTACCGCCGACGGGATACGGTGCTAGAAGGTCGATGACCTTGATGCCCGTTTCAAACAGCGTGGTCGCCGGCTTTTGCTGCGAAAACGGCGGTGCTTCGCGGTGTATTGACCAGCGCTCACCCGTTATAGGGCCTTTTCCGTCAATAGGTCTGCCGAGGGAATCGACTACCCTGCCAAGCACGCTTTCGCCGACAGGAACAGTGATGTTGCTGCCCGTATCAACCACGCTCAAACCGCAGGAAAGCCCTTCGGTCGCTTCAAGCGCTACCGCACGAACCACGCCCGGTCCAATCTGCATGGCGACTTCCATATGTACTTCACGTTCGCCCTCTGTGAACAAAAGCGCATGGATGTGCGGCTCCTTGCCTACCTCAAAACGCACGTCCATAACGGGACCGGCTACTTTAACGACTATGCCTTTATTGCGTTGATCCGACATACATTCACCTATTTTCCCTGAAGGTCGGCGATCCGCCGACGATTTCAGACAATTCGTTGGTTATATTGAGCTGACGCATACCGTTATACTTCACGGTCAGCGTTTGAATCATCTCATCCGCGCTGTTGGTGGCATTTTCCATGGCTGTCATGCGCGCGGAATTCTCGCTTGCGCTGGCGTGTACAAGCGCACCGTAAACATAGCCGACCAATAGTTGCGGCACAAGAGCGCTCATAACAGCAAAGGGCGATGGATCGTAGACAACTTCATAACTTTCCGTCGACGGCTCTTTGCATTCATCAAAAAATGAAAAGGGTCTAACCGGCAAAAGCACTGTGTCTAACGGCTTGCGATGAAACGCATTATAAAAGCGGGTATAGACCACATGGAACTCCTCTATCTCGCCCGCATCGTAAAGCGCGGTTATCTCCGAAACAAACCTTCGCGCCTGCTGAACGCTCGGTGCGTCCGTCATATGCACAAACCTTGTGTCCACTTCGAAGCCATGCTTTGTAAGGGTATTTGCGGCCATATCGCCTACTGCGAATATCTTCTTCACGTTTCCGGACTTAAAGCTATTCTCAGCAAGGGATAATATGTCGTTGTTATAGCTGCCCACAAGCCCTTTGTTACCCGCAATCACAAGATAGGCGGTATTGAGCGACGAAAGCCTTGGTTCGCGTTCTCTCATGCGCCTTTCTACATACGGGTGCCTGGGCATGTCACTGCTGTGTGCAAGTATATCACGCATGGTTTCAGCTGCACGTACGTAATATGCTCGGTTTTGATCGATACGCTTCACAGCGCGACGCATGCGCGACGCGGAAATCAGATACATTGCGTTGGTGATTTGCCGCGTCTGCTTAACGCTTCTTATATGGTATTTGATATCGGTGATGGCAGGCATATTTACACCGCCTTAAAGCCCTTGGCATATTCCTCGATGGCGGCGGTCAAGGTGCTTTGCATATCGTCTGTGAAAGCGCCTGTTTCCTCAAGCTCCGTAAGCTCCTTGGAGCAAACGGTGCGAAGCCGCGAGAGAAGACCCGCGTTAAAGTCGCGAATGCTTTTGAGCGGTACTTCGCTTTGATAGTCATTCATGGCTGCCATGAGCAAAACCACCTGCTCGGACATCTTGTAGGGGCTACTTTGCGGCTGTTTAAGGGTCTCTTGCAAACGCGCGCCTTTATCGATGACCTTTTTTGTGGTAGGATCGATATCCGCACCGAACTGGGAGAAAATAATGAGCTCCCTATACTGCGCAAGCGTGAGACGAAGTTTCCCCGACACCTTACGCATAGCTTTTTTCTGTGCCGAGCCACCCACACGCGAAACCGAAAGGCCGATGTTTACAGCAGGACGCACGCCCGCATGAAACAGCTCCTGTTCAAGATAAATCTGCCCGTCGGTGATGGAAATCACATTTGTGGGGATGTAGGCGGATATATCGTTCGCCATTGTTTCCACGATGGGAAGTGCGGTGAGCGAACCGCCGCCCAAATTAGCGCTTAAATGCGCGGAACGTTCAAGAAGTCTGCTGTGCAGATAAAATACGTCTCCGGGATACGCCTCGCGTCCCGGCGGGCGCTTGAGAAGCAGCGACATGGCCCTATATGCAACCGCGTGCTTGCTCAAATCGTCATAGACGATGAGCACGTCTCTTCCCTTTTCCATGAAGCTTTCCGCGATGCTGCAGCCCGCGTAAGGTGCAATATACTGCATCGCCGCACAGTCACTCGCGGTAGCGGAAACGACAACCGTATAATCCATGGCGCCGTGCTTGGTAAGCGTTTCATGAAGCCTTGAAACCGTGGATACCTTTTGACCGATTGCGACGTATACGCAGATAACGTTTTTGCCCTTTTGATTTATGATGGTATCGAGCGCTATCGTGCTCTTGCCCGTCTGGCGGTCGCCGATGATAAGCTCGCGCTGGCCCTTACCGATTGGGATGACGCTGTCGATTGCCAAAATGCCTGTCTGCAAAGGCTCGTTTACCTTCTGCCTGTCGATGATGGAAGGAGAAGGGCGTTCCACCGGTAAAAACTGTTTGGCGTGTAATGCTCTGCCGTCGAGCGGAATACCCAGAGGGTTTATAACGCGCCCCAAAAGCTCGTCGCCTACGGGGATCTCCACAACCCTGCCC
>JAEZLG010000283.1 GCA_023435855.1 Bacillota bacterium
CATCCATCGCGCGTGTGGATGAAAACGGACTTGTGATGGGTTATAAAAAGGGCGAGGTAAAGATCAGTGCCGTAGCGGCGGATGGTTCCGGCGTCATTGGTATATGCAAGGTGAAGGTAACTTCAAATGCCAAAATATTGGAAAACGGCGAGGCAAAGGACCCTGTATTTTACGGCAATGTCTATGATTTGTACTCGCAGCTCGGAAGCGATGAGGAGCAAAGCTTAAGGGCATATTACAGCGCTCTGGGAAAAGACCGTGCGTCACGCATCATAAAAAAGGCGCTCGAATATGCGGGCGTCGGTTATATGTATGTGGATTGCAGCAAGCTTACTAAAATCGCCTATAGAGCGGGTGGATATTCCATTCCCCGCATATCGGACGACCAAGCTCACGCGCTTAGGTCGCGCACGGTTGATCGATCGAAGTTAAGACCGGGGGATTTGATCTTCTTTAAAAAGCTGCCGAACGAATTTTGTTCTTGCGGTGCTGTGTGCAGGCGCTACGGGGAGATTCACCACGTCGGCATCTATTACGGATACGTGGATGGCAGCCATTACATCATCGATGCGAGCAGTGTCATAGGCAAGATTGTAATTCGCAAATGGGACGGCAGCGACAATTTTGCGGAGATGCTTTACGCGTTTGCAGCGCGGCGTTAGCTTACTCGCGCAAATAACTGCGGCCATTTCAACATATTGCAGTAGTAGGGCGGGATGTC
This sequence comes from Bacillota bacterium, assembly GCA_023435855.1. Taxonomy (GTDB): domain Bacteria; phylum Bacillota; class Clostridia; order Christensenellales; family CAG-138; genus UBA7707. Next base: position 722 of record JAEZLG010000283.1, read on the forward strand.
CCATTAAGCATTTCCAATGCATAATGCAAGGATGTTTCGCTTCTGGCGAAACCCCGGGGTTCTAAAAAAGCGTTACTGGCGCTTTTTTTGCCCCTTTGGGGCACCGAACCCGCTGTCGCGGCGTGCATTTGAATGTTTATGTATCGTATGTACTTAGCGCGACAGCCCCGCCGCTTTTTTATTACTCGACCTCAATTTTCTTAAACTTCATTGCCAGCTTTGCAAATGTTTCAGGTGGCAGAGACTCCGCGCGCGCGGCAGGATTTATACCACATGCATCAAGTGCATCCGACAGCGCTTCGCGGGTTTGAAACAACGGTTTTAGGTTGTTGAATATCGTCTTTCTGCGCATGGAAAAAGCGGCAGTTAATAGCGGTGGGAGTGCTTTTATAAAGGGCGCATTTTCTTTTTTACTAAGGCGTATCACGACAGAGTCAATCTCCGGTGCGGGGTAATATGCCGCAGGGGACAGGGAAAGTACCTTCTTAATCGTATAGCCGAATTTCGCGAGCACCGTCATTGGCCCGTATATTTTCGTTTCGGGTGGGGTAAAAAAGCGCTCAGCTGCTTCTTTTTGGAGCATGAGCGTCATGCTCTCAATAGGATAATCGCCACTTAGAAGAGCCATGCAGATGGGTGATGTAACATAATAGGGAAGATTGGCGGCGACGCAAAAACTCCTGCCCTCAAAAAAGTCCGTATAAAGTCCTTTTACGTCAAGCTTTAAAAAATCGCGGTGGATGAGAAGAACATTATCTGCATCCGTAAGCCTTGTTTTAAGCACGTTGTATAAGGCAAAGTCTATTTCCACAGCGGCAAGCTTTTTTGCGCGCCCGATTAAAGGAACGGTTAGTGCACCTAAGCCCGGGCCAATCTCGAGGACGTATTTCTCATCTATTTCAGCAGCATCAAGGATGGAGGAAATTGCGCTTTCGTCACACAAAAAATTCTGCCCGAGCGCCTTATTTGGCGTCAGGCCGAATTGATGTAAAAGCTCTTTTGTTTTTGCTGTACTCATCAGTTTACTTTAATGTAGATGGTTCGGTTGTACTTGCGCCCCCAGCGCACCGCTTCCGCCCTCGTATTAAACCATAAATCAATGGCGTTGGATTTCTCACCGCTGTAGTTGCGGAATGCCCCCGTGTCAAGAGCGGTACCGTAGCCATAACCCGGTATGTAGATTTTTGTGTAATAGGGTATGAGTTTGGGGTTCACTGCAATGGTACCAAGCTTTGGCCTGGTGCCTGTGGCGGTACGAGTTCCGGTGCAATAGCCCGTGATGGCATGTACGGTGATCGCCTTCCAGCCATCTACACCGTCGCTTGGCCGTACGATATTGTGGCGGTTGAAGGTACGCCATTCTCCTTCGTATTTGGTCTGGTAGTGGATCTTGGTGCCCACGCGGACGACCTCATCGACGGCAGGCTCGATTACTCTTTGGCCAACGATTGTACGCGAGACCACCACCCCGTTTTTAGTGATAACCCTTCTCGTGACTTCCTTTACGCCGTCCCGGCCTTCTTGCACCACCACGGGGTCTTTGTAATTGTATATGGTATCGTCCTTGATGGTGATCTCACGATAATAGAGGGGCACGAGATTATCCTTCTCGTTGTACGGGTAGGATATTTCCACATCGATGTGCCGTATCTTCATGCCTGGCTCAATATCCTCAAAGGGGCGGTTGGACAACTCGTCCTCCACACCGGCTTTTACGCCCGCAATATCGAGAGCATCGCCCACGGTACCGTCTGTCATGTTAAGAATCGTAACATAGCTGTGGGACTCTACTGCAACAGGAAATGCGCGTATGACATTTACTTCCATACCGTCTTTAATAAGTGCGGATGGGTCCTCACTGAGTTCATCATAGGATGAAAGCGTAATGCCGCTTCGAGATAAAAAATCGGAAACAGTGGATTCGCGTGCCATAAAATGCGCGGTCGCACCATCTGCGTTTAAAGTCACTTGCCGCATTTTGGTATCGGCGCGCAGTACAAATAAGCAATATAGAACAGCGGCAACTGTGGCAAGGCCCATAAATAAGTCAAACACGATAAGTATAGGTCTTTTGCCGCCCGGAATTTTAGGCAGCGGCAGTTTACTGACGCGATCTAGCGCGCCGTGCGCTTTTTGAGAGGCTGCATCCGCGTGCTTTTTAAATGAAGCAAAAATATACTCGAAAAAGACCGCTGCTCCGCTTTTCGGGCGAACAGCCTCCATGGCCATATGCTTTCTCGGTTTTTTTCGCTCGAACATAGCACCTCCTTGAAACACCAATATTTTATCAGTGTGGCTGAGGTGTGTCAAATGAACGATGTATGGCCGAGGTTCTATGATCCTACTAATAAAACAATATATACAGTAAACGTTATGCGGTTGCGGTTTACAGCTTGTTTTAAACAAGTATATAATACACATGAACGTTAAAATATCTCATAGAAGGAGCGCACATGAAACGCGTTGTCGCGGTTTTCCTCATCCTTGCATTTCTTATACCAATGACCGGCTGTGAAACTGCGGAGTCCGGCTCCTCAGCATGCGGGCGGTTTTTAGAGTATCTGAAAAATGGGGAATATGCCTCCGCCTACGCCATGTTAAGTGCCCAATCACGTAACGATACCGAAGAAAGCAAGATAAATCGCGTAACCGAGCAGGAGTTCATCGATAAATATACCAACATATTTGAAGCGCTCGACATCGTGAGTATTTCCTTTGATACTATTGAAGTTACAGAAGAAGGCTCGGTTCTTGCCGCGATTTCCTATACCGCAGTGTATCGCTCGGTACTCGCGGGCGATTTGAAAAACGATTTTAAGCTCACCGCCGTGATGCAGGGCGGTAGTTGGCGCGTCGAATGGACGCCCGCAAACATATTTCCCGATATGACCTGGGGTGATACCGTCCGCGTGGCGACGATTGCCGCAAAACGCGGTGAAATACTATCCGACGGCCGTGCCCTTGCCGCTACAATTGGCGCAACATCCGTGTATGCCGTTCCCTCTATCATCGATGACGAGGCTATCTTTTGCGCACAGGTATCGCCGCTTCTCGGGCTTACTGTAGAAGAAGTAAGCGCTGCGCTTAAGAAGGCTTATAATGATGTGGCTGTGCTCAAAACCTACTATTCCGACGAGCTTTTGCAATCGGTTCACGAGCAGCTTCTAAGCGTGAAGGGCATAGGTATCGACGACGGTAATTTCAAGGTGCAGCGCGAGTATCCGTTTAAGAGCCTTCTTGCACATGTGCTAGGCTACGTTGCCCCAATCAGTGCCGAAAGTACGGAGGAACTTGAGGCTCTCATTGCTGAGCTTAACGATAGAATCGGCGACGATTCCACTTACAACAGCGATTCCATCGTGGGTAAGCTTGGGCTTGAAAGGCAGTATGAAACGGAACTGCACGGAAAAAACGGTAAGGAGATATTCATCTTCTCCGCTGCGGGAGAAAAAAAGCGCACCCTCTATAAAGAAAATGCGGAAAATGGCATGGATATAGAGCTCACCGTCAATATTGAGCTGCAAAAGCGCGTGGAGGAGCTCATGGAGCTCGTGCTCTACGGCGAGACCACCGCGGGTGCTGTGGTCGTTATGAACCCGCTCACGGGTGAGATACAGGCAATCGCATCGTATCCCACGTACGACTTAAACCTGTTTGTACGCGGTATCAGTCAAAAGGATTATGACGCGCTTATCAATTATGCCGCAAAACCTCTCATCAACCGTACCACGCAGGGACTTTACCCGCCCGGCTCGGTGTTTAAAGCATTTACGGCCACGGCTGCGCTTGAATCGGGCGCGCTTACCTCGGACCCGGATGAACAGTTCAAGGGCCATATCGAGGATGATTACTGGGAACCTACGGAGTTTGGAACATGGATATGGCCGCGCATCAAACGCGCTTATATGAGATACCGCGCGGAACCCTTGAACATGCACAATGCTATCATTAATTCGGATAACATTTATTTTGCCAACGCTGCGCTCCTTATCGGCGAGGAACCGTTTTTTACCTATATGAAGAGCTTAGGCATGGAGGAAAGCATCCCGTTTGAAATTTATGTCGCTAAACCGCAGCTTGTGAACGAAAACACGGATATCACACCTAAGCTTCTTGCAGACAGCGGCTATGGGCAGGGTGAAATTCTTGTGACACCCTTACAGCTTGCAAGTATGTTCTCCATGTTTGCAAATGGCGGCGATATTGTAAAACCGCGCATCGTGAGGGGCTTATACGAGGAGGACGGCTTCCGAATCCAAACGGTTTCAGAAAGCGAAACCGGGATATGGAAGGAAAACGTGGTGCCCGATTCGATTATTTCCGAGATTATTCCCATGCTCAAGGATGTTGTGAGCAAGGACTATAACGGCACGGGCCACGCGCTCAAAGTCAATAGTTGTGAGGTTGCCGCCAAAACGGGCACGGCTGAAATCGGCAGTGATAAGAGCCGAGAAATATCGTGGTTTGCGGGTTTCCGTACAGGTGTAAGCGAGGAGAACGCACGGCTCGTATTGGTTATGCTCGAAGTACCCGTTGGTACGGAATATTCTACCCTTAAGTTTGATATAGCACGCGAGCTGTTAAAAATGGCGAGCCCCGGCACGATACCGGAAGGGGATGCGCAAGCACAAGGCGGTTAAGTTGATGTATAACGAAAGCGTATATGCAGTATATACTCCCCACCGTCCTTGACAGCGCTAATTCACGTGGCTTACAATACTTTTATCGATGATCGATCCGGAAAGCATTTCTCATTATCGAATCGGAGGTTTCTTAACCAATGAACAAAATCATGACGGCCAAGGAGGCCATCAGCCGTATACGTGATAACGATGTTGTCATGATCGGCGGCTTTTTGCAATGCGGAACGCCTGAGGCTTTGCTCGAATCCCTCATTTCGGAAAGCGAAGCGACCGATCTAACCATCGTCAGCAACGATACAGGCTGGGACTATTTGAACACATATAGGCTCATGGAGCTTGGCCGCGTGAAAAAGGTGTATTCTACGTGGGTGGGCGGCAACCCCATCACGGGTGCCATGTATGCGGCGAATCCCGAAAGCGTCGTGCTTGTGCCCCAGGGCACGCTTGCCGAGGCCGTCCGTGCGGCCGGCAGCGGTATCGCGGGCTTTTTATCGCCTTCGGGTGTTGGCACCATCGTAGCCGAGGGCAAAAAGACCGTGGAGCTCGACGGGCGGGAGTACCTGTTTGAAAAGGCTTTGCACGGTGATGTGGCGCTTATACACGCCACCAAGGTCGATAAATTAGGAAATTGCTACATGCGCGGTGCGAGCAAAAACTTCAACGCCATCATGCCGCAGGCCTGCAAATTCGCTGTGGTGGAAGCCGAAGAGATTGTGGAAGCCGGTGAGATCGACTCGGATCTTATAACCTTGTCCGGCATCTACATCGACGCAATCGTTGCGCTTTAGGAGGGAATATGGACACGAAAGTTTTTATAGCAAAGCGCGTAGCGCAGGAGCTTCGTGACGGTGACGTGGTGAATTTGGGCATAGGCTTGCCTACGCTTGTTGCAAACTACGTGCCTGAAGGCATCAGCGTCATCTTCCAGTCAGAAAACGGCATTTTAGGGCTCGGCCCTGCGCCTGTGCCCGAAAATGCGGATAAGAACATAGTAAACGCCGGCGGCGGATGTGTGACAGCAATCCCCGGTGCGCAGTTCGTAAACAGCGCCGACTCGTTTGCTGCCATACGCGGCGGGCATGTGGCTATGGCAGTTTTGGGTGCTTTGCAAGTAGATGAAGAGGGTAACCTGGCCAACTGGCTCGTTCCGGGGAAAAAAGTAAACGGCATGGGCGGGGCTATGGATCTGGTGACGGGGGCACGACAGGTTGTTATTGCCATGGAGCATACCGCAAAGGGTGCACCGAAAATTTTAAGAAAATGCAGCTACCCGCTTACGGGAAAAGGTGTTGTGAAGCTCATTGTTACGGAAATGGCTGTAATACGCGTCACAAAAGAAGGGCTTGTACTCGAGGAGATTGCACCCGGTTACACCATTGATCAGGTAATTGCAGCCACGGAGGCGAAGCTTCGTATCCACGAAAACCTCAAGGTAATGGACGTGGGCGAAGAAGATTAAAAGTACAAAATCTTAACGCCGGAGCACGCCCTATGGGCATAAGTTTCCGGCTTTTTACTGCAAAAAAATAAAACTCGTAAAGGAGATACGCATATGTTGAAGGAAATCGTACTCGCGGGTGCATGCCGCACGGCGCTTGGAAAATTCGGAGGAAGCCTCGCAGAGGTACCCGCCGCAGAATTAGGGGCGGTGGTCATCAAAGAAGCTGTTAAGCGTGCTGGTATTGAGCCTAAACAGGTGGACGAGGTATTCATGGGCTGCGTTTTGCAAGCTGGACTCGGGCAGAACGTGGCGCGGCAGGCGTCTTTAAAAGCAGGGATTCCTATTGAAGTCCCTGCGACCACCGTCAACAACGTATGCGGATCGGGCTTGAAATGCGTGGGGCTCGCTGCTGCACTCATCGCTAATGGAGATGCGGATATCGTGGTGGCAGGCGGTACGGAAAACATGAGCCTTGCACCTTACGTGCTTCCCCAGGCGCGCTTTGGGTACCGCATGAATGACGGCAAACTCGTGGACACCATGATCAAGGACGGTCTATGGGAAGCATTTAACGACTATCACATGGGCGTTACTGCCGAGAACGTCGCCGAAAAATACGGCATTACGCGCGAAGTGCAGGATGCATTTGCTGCGAGTAGCCAGCAAAAATGCGAGAAAGCGCAAAACGAAGGCAAGTTTGACGAAGAGATCGTACCCGTACAAATAAAGGTCAAAAAGGAAGTAATCGAGTTTAATAAAGACGAGTTCCCACGCGCAGGCGTTACCGCAGAAGGGCTTAGTAAGCTTAAACCCGCCTTCCAAAAAGACGGTACGGTTACGGCGGCAAACGCATCCGGCATCAACGACGGTGCTGCCGCGGTTATTGTGATGAGTGCAGAGAAGGCTAAGGAGCTTGGCGTAAAGCCGCTTGCGAAGCTTCTTGTATGCACGTCCGCCGGCGTAGCACCCGAAGTCATGGGCATAGGCCCTATTGCGAGCACCAAAAAGGCGCTAAAACGCACCGGACTTACCATAGACGATATCGACCTTATCGAGGCAAACGAAGCATTTGCGGCGCAGGCTGTTGCGGTCGGCAGCGAGCTAAGCTTCCCCGAAGAAAAACTTAATGTCAACGGTGGTGCAATTGCGCTTGGACACCCCATCGGTGCATCCGGATGCCGTATTCTCGTAACGCTTTTGTATGAGATTAAGCGGCAGGGCAAAAAACGCGGCATCGCCACACTTTGCGTGGGCGGTGGCATGGGTGTTACCGCTATCGTGGAGGCGCTTTAATGCTGCAAACGGGGATTCAAGGTAAGGCAAGCGTAATCGTGAGTGATAAGAACACCGCCGCAGCCATGAAAAGCGGGCTTCTTAATGTCTATGCAACGCCCATGATGGTGGCGCTCATGGAGGATGCCTCGATGCAAAGCGTGCAACCATACCTAAAAGAGGGACAGACTACGGTCGGAACGCTGGTGAACGTAAAGCATGTAAGCGCAACACCCGAGGGTATGATGGTTACGGCGCAAAGCGAGCTTATTGAAGTTGATGGGCGAAGACTTGTGTTTAAGGTTTCTGCACACGACGGTGCAAGCCTTGTAGGTGAAGGCATGCATGAGCGTTTCATCATCGATGCAGAGCGGTTTATGGAAAAGACAAGAGCGAAAGCTCAACAATAAGGTACCGGCGGAGGAAAATCATGATGTACGATCTCATTATTATAGGTGGCGGTCCGGCCGGTTATTTGGCAGCGGAGCGCGCAGGGCATGCAGGCATGAACGTGCTCCTTATTGAAAAAAAGTCTGTGGGCGGCGTATGCCTTAACGAGGGCTGCATTCCCACAAAAACACTTTTGTACAGTGCCAAACTCCTTGATGGTGCGGTAAACGGCGGTAAATACGGTATAAACGCATCCGAGTTGAACCTCGACCACGCGAAGGTCGTCGCCCGCAAGGATAAGGTTGTAAGGCTCTTGACGGGCGGCGTAAAAAGCACACTGAAGGCTCAAAAGGTAACTATTTTAGAAGGCGAAGGAAAGCTTTTGGGGAAGTGTGAAGACGGCTTTTGCGTGGAGGCCGCAGGTCAAACGCATCAAGGGAGGAAGCTTCTTCTCGCCATGGGATCGGTACCCGCACTGCCGCCAATTCAAGGCTTACAAGAAGCGCTTGCGAACGGGTTTGCTTTGACAAGTCGCGAAGCACTTGAAGTAAAAGAGCTTCCCGCATCGCTTTGCGTGATCGGCGGGGGCGTAATCGGCCTTGAGCTTGCCTCTTATTTTTGCTCTGCGGGCACAAAGGTGACGGTTGTCGAAATGCTCGACCATATCGCAGGCGAGAACGATAAGGAGCTTTCTGCGCTGCTACAAAAAAATTACGAGAAAAAGGGAATTTCCTTTGCGCTGTCAGCACGCGTTACCGAGATTACACAAAACGGCGTGCGGTATGAAAAAGACGGTGCAGAAACCTTTTTAGAAACGGATGCAGCGCTTGTTTGTATCGGAAGAAAGCCCAATACTTTGAATATGGGACTTGAAAGCATTGGCGTTACGCTTGAACGCGGCGCAGTCGTTACGGACGTGCATATGCTTACAAACGTGGAAAGCGTCTATGCAGCAGGCGACGTAAACGGAAAATCCATGCTCGCGCACACAGCATACCGCGAGGCAGAGGTTGCGATCAACCATATGCTGGGTCTTTCGGACCTCATGCGCTATACGGCCATCCCATCCGTAATCTACACGAACCCCGAGCTGGCATCTGTCGGCGAGACCGAAGCGAGTGCGCGTGAAAAGGGATATGATATAGAGGTTGTTACACTGCCCATGCGCTACAGCGGCCGCTACCTTGCGGAAAACGAAGGCGGCGACGGTATCTTCAAGCTCATTGCCGATAAAAAGCGCGGTGTAATTTTAGGTGTACAGGCGCTTTCAAACTACGCTTCAGAGTTTATAATTGCGGCGGGTATTTTCATTGAGCTTCAGCCGCCTATAGAGAGGATTAAGGAGATCGTGTTCCCGCACCCGACGGTTGCTGAGATCCTCCGCGAAGCTGTGTTCAAACTGTCTTAAACACGCGGATAACCTCGAATTATTTCGGATTTGTAAAATGCGCCGCTTTTGCCCTATGAAGCGGCGCATTTTGCGGTTATAATACGAGCAGGGAAGATTTTCTATCGGGAGGATGCATGGATTTAGGCGCAGGGAAAGGTGCAAAAGAGCTTAGCGTACCCAAATACGTGCAAAAACGCAGCGTTGTGAAGCAGGCGGTGCCTACTTCCGCGCGCTCGCCCTCGCAAAGCGGTACAAGTAAAAGCACCGGTAAGAAAAAAAACGGTACTCCCAATAAACGCAAGCGGCGCAGGCAAAAAGCAACTGCGCGCACATGGATTGTAGCGTCTTTGCTGGTGTTGATCGCGGCGGTACTCGTGGTGCTGTTTGGCGGCGACAGAGGGGAAGCTCTCGGTTCTGTCACCGAGGGTGATGAGAAAATATTAGAGGGCATTTACATCGATAACGTCTATGTTGGCGGTAAGACCGCCGATGAGGCTCGCGCGCAGATCACAGAGCTTGCACACGCGAAAATTGTACAAGCAGGCATTACGCTTACCTCCGATAACGGAAGCTATTCGCTGTCAGCTGAAGAGCTCGGCTTGTCGGCCGGCATAAACGAGGCTGTTGCGGAAGCTTTAGCCTACGGGCACTCCGACAACATGTTCGAAAACGCACGTTTGAAAGCGGAGCTTAAGGAGACGGGCAAAAACTTTACGCTTTCCTACAGCGTGAAGGACTCGGTTCTGCTTATAAGCCTCCAAGATATCAAATCGCAGTTTGATATCTCTCCCGAGGAGCCTCATGCGGTTCCGTCTTTGAGCGAAAATTTCGTGCAGAGTTTTACGTTTTACGATGGTAAAAACGGCTATTCTTTTGACGTGGAGGCAACTGCGAATCTCGTTAAAAATACCGTGACAAGCGGGGAACTCAACGCACAAGTAAAGCCTGTCTATTTAGAAACTCCACCAACCATGACGCTCGATTTTATAAAGGAAAATACCGAGCGCATTTCAACCTACACAACCCGCTACAGAAACGGCGGCTCCGATATTGTAGAGAA
>JAEZLG010000284.1 GCA_023435855.1 Bacillota bacterium
CCGGAATCCTTCGCAGACTTATGCTCCATTCCCGTGCCAACAAGCGGCGACTTCGGAATAAGTAGCGGAACAGCCTGCCGCTGCATGTTCGAGCCCATGAGCGCACGGTTCGCGTCGTCGTTTTCGAGGAAGGGTATCATGGCTGTTGCCACCGAAACGAGCTGTTTGGGCGAAACGTCCATGTACTGGACTTCCGTATTCTTAACTTCGAGTATCTCGTCACGGAGGCGTGCAACGACGCGCTCCTTCTTAAACCACACCTTGCCGTCCTTTTCGACGGTAGGCTCGTTCGCCTGTGCTACCATGAAATCGTCTTCTTCGTCCGCGGTGAGATAATCAATCGTGTCGAGGATATTCTTATTTTTTAAATCTACCTTGCGGTACGGTGCTTCGATGAAGCCGTACTTATTGATGCGCGCATAGGTGGAAAGCGAGTTGATAAGACCGATGTTCGGTCCTTCAGGCGTTTCAATGGGGCACATGCGGCCATAGTGCGAAAAGTGCACGTCTCGGACTTCGAACGTTGCGCGCTCTCTGTTCAAGCCGCCCGGGCCAAGTGCGCTCAAACGGCGCTTATGCGTAAGCTCCGCAAGCGGGTTGGTCTGGTCCATGAACTGCGAAAGCTGCGAGGAACCGAAAAACTCCTTGATGGCAGCCGTTACGGGACGGATGTTGATAAGATTACTCGGCATAGCAGTTTCCATATCCTGCAGCGACATGCGCTCGCGTACCACGCGCTCAAGCCGCGTCATGCCGACGCGAATCTGGTTTTGCAAGAGCTCACCGACACTCCTGATGCGGCGGTTGCCCAAATGGTCGATATCGTCCGTGCGGCCGATACCGTAGGGCAGGCCCATAAGATAGCTCACGGATGCGATAATATCATCGGGGGTGACATGGCGCGGCACAAGTTCGTTGAGGTTTGCTCTAAGAAGCGCCTTGAGGCCGTCCTCTCCGAGATCTTCACCCTCCTTGAGGAGCTTTATAAGCGTGGGGTGATGCACCTTTTCGTTAATGCCCGCAAGCTCGGGATCAAACTTTACATAGTCTGCGGCTTCGACGAAACGGTTGCCTACGATTTTAAGCTTTTTGCCCGCGGCTATTACGTATACTGCATATACGCCCGCGTTCTGGATAGCTTTTGCTTCCTCGCGGGTGATGGATTCGCCCTCAGCCTTTAAGAGTTCACCCGTAGCCGGGTGTATGATGTTTTCAGCGCATTCATGCCCCGCGATGCGTGAGGCAAGCGAAAGCTTCTTATTAAACTTATAGCGGCCTACGCGCGCGAGGTCGTAACGCTTGGCATCAAAGAAAAGGGCATACAAAAGGCTCCGTGCGCTTTCCTCGGTGGGAGGCTCGCCCGGACGCTGCCGTTTGTAAATTTCAATGAGGCCTTCCTCGGTGGATTTTGTTGTATCCTTTTCAAGGGTGTTGAGAAGCCTTTCCTCTTCACCCAAAAGATCCAGAATCTGCGCATCGCTGCCGTAGCCGAGCGCACGAATAAGTGCCGTAACCGATACCTTGCGCTGGCGGTCGATCTTGACATGCAGTATCTCATTGCTGTCGGTCTCGTACTCGAGCCACGCACCGCGGTTAGGGATCACCTGCGCGCTGTAAAGATGCTTGCCGTCCTTATCTATCTGGTCGCCGAAATAGACGCCCGGTGAGCGGACGAGCTGGCTTACGATGACGCGCTCCGCGCCGTTGATAATGAAGGTACCCTGCTCGGTCATGAGCGGGAAATCGCCCATGAATACAGGTTGTTCCTTCACTTCGCCCGTTTCGGTGTTGATGAGGCGTACCGTTACCTTGAGGGGGGCGCTGTAGTTGACGTCGCGCTCCTTACACTCTTCTACGGAATACTTCGGGTGCTCAAAGTCAATTTTATAGTCCACAAACTCGAGAACCAGTTTTTCAGAGTAATCCTTGATGGGCGAGATATCGGCAAGAACCTCTCGGAAATCCTCCTCAACAAAGCGCTTGTAAGAATTCTTTTGGACCTCGATCAGGTCCGGCATGTTAAGCACCTCGTTGATTCGAGAGAAGCTCGTGCGCTTTCTCGTGCCCATTTGCACCTCATGCACCATCGCGTTCACTCCTTAATATGCAATACTATATAATTACAGCTTATACTACGAAACGTCATTTCGGCTGAGTATTGCCAAATTTCTTGATAAGCATACCCAAAACATGGTAAAACGCGGCTAAACCGCACTTAAAAAAAGAGGATACGCGCAGATTACCATGCTAACGCAGTTTACTAGTTTATCACCACGCAGAACGGATGTCAACGCGTATACGCTCATTTATTATAAAAATTTATATTTGCGATACACATTCTTATACTTTTGCTATTTCATTTTTGCAAAAATCATTCTTCCGGCTGCCGTTTGCAACACGCTCGTCACGAGAATGGTAACGGTTTCGCCAACGAAGCGCTTGCCGCCGTCGATTACGATCATGGTGCCGTCATCGAGATAGGCAACGCCCTGTCCCGCCTCCTTTCCTTCTTTCATCACAACGGCCTCCATTTCTTCGCCGGGAAGAAGTATGGGCTTCACAGCGTTGGCGAGCTCGTTGATATTAAACACCGGCACGCGCTGCACACCCGCAACCTTATTTAAATTATAGTCAATTGTCACGACGACGCCGCTCATATCATAAGCGAGTCTTATAAGCTTTGCATCCACCTCAGCGATGTCTTCATAATCGGTCTCCACAACATGGATGGGAAGCTCCAGCGTTTCCTGCATGCGGGCGAGTATATCAAGACCCCTGCGGCCGCGGTTGCGCTTAAGCGCATCCGCGCTGTCGGCGATATGCCTAAGCTCCTGCAATATGAAGCCCGGCACGATGAGATTACCCTCCATAATACCGGTCGCACAAATATCCGCAATGCGCCCGTCGATGATGACGGAGGTATCAAGTATTTTCGGCCTTGCACTTACACCCGCCTTGCCGCTCTTGTCTCGGCGGCGGAACCAGTTGGGTACAACAATTTCGCCCTTCCTTTTGGTGGTAATAGACCAACCAAGGTAGCCGAACGTAACGTAAAGAACTGCGTTTATGATAAACCGCATCCACGAAAATGCCAGAACACTCGTAAGCGTGCTCGCCAAAAATGCAATTACAAGGCCAACGATAAGCCCCACCACGCCAAAGAATATCTCGGACAGCGCCATTTCGCTCAATTCCGATTCGGCCATTTTGATGAAGGCGGTAAAAGAGTCTATCAGTTTTGGGGAAAAAATAAAAAAGATGATTGCGGTTGCAAGCCCCATTGCTGCATAGATCAAAACGACCGCCCACGGCAAAAAAATATCGGCAATGCCAATATAGCCGAAAAACACTAGGACTTCGTTGATCCCGACCACGATTGCCGGTCCGAGCGCCGCGCCTACGAGAGTCAGGATGATGCGCATGATTTTTTTTGCCAAAGACCCACCCCCTTATATTACTAAAATCCATATAGAGCGTTTAAAAAGCGCTCGCTTCCATGATGTTTTCGAGTTCTTCCTCGTCGCGCCCGCTGGAGGTCGCAAGCTCGGCAAGCAAAACTTGCCGTGCCGTGAGGAGCATTTTTCTTTCGCCCGCCGAAAGCCCTTTTCCGCTGTCACGCTTTTTAAGGCACTTCACCACGTCCGCAACATCGTAGATGTTGCCGCCACGGAGTTTGGCATAGTTATCGCGATAGCGCTGGTTCCAGTTTTCGCTCTCCGGACAGGGTGTTTCTTTTAAATAGTTGATAACGCATTCGCATTCGTTCACGGGTATGATGGCTCGAAGACCCACCTGCTCGGCGGAATCCACAGGGACGAGCGCGGTCATTTTTCCCGCGACAAAACGGAGAACGTAATACTGTGCCGTTTTTTCAAGCACTGTGCGTTCCTCAATCGCCTCGACTACGCCGACACCATGCATCGGGTAACAGATTTGATCTCCGGGTCGGAACAATTCTACCTCCGTATCTCCGCCTAAAAGTACAACCCCCATAGGTACAATTTCTCTAGGTATACTATATCATTGAGTTTCAGGGCTTGTCAAGCTAAGGAGCCGCGACGACGCTTCAAAAAATGCCCGTTTTTCTAAGAAAACGGGCGCTTTTTGCCTCTATGCCACGAGGTAAAAAACGTTGGATTTTGTAATTATTTAATGCCTTCTGTCAAAGTCTTATTAACAGCATCCGCACGTTAGAAAACGTGCGGATGCTGCTTATAACTTATTTGCCGGAAATCATGAGCTCGTTTATTAAAAGGCTGGGGCTGCCTACATTCGAACCATACGGGAAACCGAAGCGTAAGTCGGAGCCTATTTCTAAAATACCCTTCATGAGCGAGAAGAAGGAACCGGCAACGGTAATCTGGTCAACAGGCCGCACGACTGTTCCGTTTTCCACCAAAAGGCCCTTAGCGAGAAGCGAAAAATCGCCCGACACGGGGTTAAGTCCCGAGTGCATGCCCGAAAGCTCCGTCAGCACGATCCCGTTATCAAGTTCCTTCAGAAGTTCGTCGTAGCCGCGCTTGCCGGGTACGATGTAGAAGTTGGTGGGCGAAATGTCCACTGGTGAGGCCGCGCCTGCGCGCCCCGCGTTGCCCGTAGAAGGAACACCCGCTTTTTTAGCTGTCTTGAGGTTGTGTAAAAGCGTTTTAAATACGCCGTTATCAACAACAGCCTTCTTGATGCAGGGCACGCCCTCCCCGTCAAAAGCGCGCGGTGCAAATTCGTGGAAAGGATCGTCGAGGATGGTCACGATATCGCTCGCTACCTTCTCGCCTTCCTTATCCTTCAACAGCGAAAGCCCTTTTTGTGCCTGATCGGCGGAGAACATGGAGCAAAATGCTTCAAGAAGTCCCGCGGCTGCATCGTTTCTTAAAAGAATGCGGTACTTACCCACGGGGGCTGAGGATGCTTTGAACATGGCAGCACCTTCTCGCACAGCCTCCTTGGCGACAGAGTCTATGTCCATAGCATCCGCATTTACACGGAAACCAAGACCGTCTTTGGACTCGCCGTCTTGCTCGAGCACCGCAACGGCATAGGTTAATGCAGTCTCGCGTTCGCTGTCGGCCTCGAGGCCGAGGGTGTTATGGATGCGCTTTATGCCCTTAAGGGTAGTTACGTTGCAGTACATTAAACGTTTGACGCGCGTATCGAGCGCTTTTGTTTTATTCTCCAGCTCGAAAGCAAGCTCGATTTTTTCTCGCTCGCTCAACTTAAGAAGCGGTATCTCTTTCTTCTCGATCTTTTGATAAACGCTCTTGCCCTGCATGGGATGTTCATCGTCCGATTCGATAGCTCGCGCGTTATCCATTGCGCGCTTAACAAGCTCCTCCGGGTCATCGAGCGCCTCGGTGTAGGCATAGCCGTTCTTTCCGTTTAGCTGCACGCGAAGGTTTAAGCCTGCCTTGCGGCTCACTGCGTATTTATCCAAGGTGCTGTCTAGCGATTGTACCTCAAGCTCCTCCGCCTCGTTATAATAAACCTCAGCTGCACCGCAGCCATTTTTCAGCGCGTATGCAAATGCCTTATCCCTGTAGGTTAAAAATTCCATTTAGATCGCACCTCCCTTGCCGCCGACGATAATTTCGCTTACACGTATACGTGGCTGGCCGACGTTGGTGGGCACGCTTCCTGAAAGCGAGCCGCACATGCCCTGCCCCATCGACATTTTTCTGCCTATACGATCGATACGCAGCAGTAGCTCCGCACCGCGTCCGATCAGCGTTGCACCACGCACCGGGCAGTAGATTTTACCGTTCTTTACCCAGTAGCCTTCAAGCACGGCGAAGTTAAACTCGCCTGTAAGAGGATTTACCGAGCCGCCGCCCATGCGCGCTGCAAAAAGGCCTTCGCCCATGGAGCTTATCATTTCGTCATCGTCATCCATGCCGGGTGCAAAAAATGTGTTGGTCATACGCGAGGTAGGTGCGAACTCATAGCCCTGACGGCGCGAGGAGCCCGTGAGCGGATGGTTCATAAGCCTCGATCCGAGAATGTCTACAAGATAGCTTTTAAGCACTCCGTTTTCAATGAGCACGTTTCTTTGAGAAGGCGTACCTTCATCATCGATGTGCACGCTTCCCCATTCGCCTTCAAGCGTGCCGTCGTCCACGGCGGTGACAATATCCGATGCAATCTTCTCACCGAGTTTGCCGCAAAACTCCGAATTGCCGCGCGCTACGCTCGTAGCCTCGAGAGAGTGCACACAAGCCTCGTGCAAGATAACGCCGCCGAATCCGCCGTCGATTACAACAGGCACCGAGCCTGCGGGACATGGAACGGCGTGCAGCATGGTAACGGCGGTCTTACCGGCCTGTACACCTGCCTTTTCGATATCGATCTTATTGTATGCCTCAAAGCCCATGCCGTAGCCCGGGCTTTCGTATCCCTCCTGCGCCTCACCGTTGGCTGTAGCTATGGCGTTTATGAAAGCGCGCGTGCGCGGACGCCTGTCCTCGCCCCATACGCCGAGGCTGTTGCAGATTAAGATCCTCTGGTCCACGTCCGTATAGCGGCCTACAACCTGCGTCACCTCAGGCGATTGCGTCTTCGCTGCGGCAGAGCCCTTTTTGATAAGTTCGATACGCTTTGCATTATCGATTTCGGAAAACGGTATCTGCGGTGCGAAAGCATGCTTTCTAAGAACAGAGAACGCCGCACTCTGACCTTCTGCTTTACCCTCGAGTGCAGCCGCAGCCGCGCGTGCGGTAGCGATAAGCGCCTCTTCGCTTGTATCGGCGGTATACGCATAAGCGCTGCGGCTGCCTTTGAGCACGCGTACGCCTGCTCCGTGGCTGCGCCTAAATAAAGCGTTTTCCACCTTGCCGTCGACCATCTGGATGGAGTTGTTTTCCGTATCCTCCATGAAGAGTTCGGAAAAATCGCCGCCCGTTTCAAGCGCGGCATCCAGCACCCGCTTTGCCTTGATTTCACTTATCAATGATTTACCCTCCTCAGTCATGCTCCGCATTTCAAAAAAATACTGTTCGTATTTTTTTGAGTTTACATCCTTTCCCTCTCGCTTCGCTCCCGGGCGGGAAAGGCTGAGAGGTGCGAAATCCTTTGGATTTCATCCGTTTTGACGCACATGTCGTCAAAGCCGGATTGAACGTTAAGGGGCAACGCCCCTTACAATCCCCGTGGTACGGGGAATCTTTACCGCTGCTTGGCGTCGTGGTTCTGCTTAATTTTCGCCTCGTTCCCGAGCTCGCCCGGGATATAATAACGTTTCCCCTTAACGCTCTCGGGCATGTATTGCTGCTCCACAACATGTCCGGGATAATCGTGCGGGTATTTATACCCTTTTCCGTGCCCGAGCGATTTGGCACCCGAAAAGCTCGTATCCCTTAAATGAATGGGAACAGGCTCATCTATGGTACTTTCCGCATCGCGAAACGCGCCTTCAAGCGCCATCACCACGGAGTTGGACTTGGGACTTTCACATAAGAATATAATCGCCTGCGCTATGGATAACCGTGCTTCGGGCATGCCTATGAATTCAAGCGACCGGGCTGCGCTTACGGCCTGCACCATAGCCTGCGGATTGGCTAAGCCGATATCCTCCGAGGCATGCGCGATAATGCGCCTTACAATAATACGCGGGTCTACTCCCGCATAGATAAGCCGCGCAAACCACGCCAAAGCCGCATCCGAATCGCCACCGCGAAGGCTTTTACAAAATGCGCTGAGCATATCGTAATACTGCTGCTCGTCGCATTTCATCACCTTTTGCTGCACCGATTCCGCCGCAACCTCTTTGGTGATTTGTATGATGCCGCTTTCATCAGGTACCGTTGTTAAAACCGCAAGCTCTATAGCGTTAAGAGCCGTGCGCGCATCTCCGTTTGCAATATGGCATATGTGCTCGAGCGCATCGTCGTCAAGCTTTACATTGTACGCACCAAGACCTCGTTCCTTGTCTGAAAGCGCTGTACGTACGGTTTTTTGAATATCGTTTGATGTGAGCGGGTAGAACTGAAAAAGCCTACAGCGCGATACGATAGCACCTGTCATGGATACCATCGGGTTTTCAGTCGTGGAGCCTATAAATTTTACAATACCCTTCTCGAGCGCGGGCAGAATGCTGTCTGACTGCGCCTTGCTCCAGCGATGGCATTCGTCGAGCAGCAAATAGGTGTGCTTGTTATAAAGGCGCAGGTTATTCTCGGCTTCCGATAATATCTCGCGGACCTCTTTAACGCCGGAACTGACCGCATTGAGCTTTGCAAAAAGCGAGCCTGTGGTGTTAGCGATCACGTATGCAAGCGTTGTCTTTCCGCAGCCGGGCGGACCGAAAAAAATGCTGCTTTGGAGTGTATCCGTTTCAATGGCGCGGCGAAGAAGCCTTCCCTTTCCCACGATGTGCTCCTGCCCGATGAACTCATCGAGCGTACGGGGACGCATGCGGTCGGCAAGAGGTGCGTTTTTCTGCGCGTTCGTGCTGAAAAGATCTATATCCATACATGTAAATTCCTTCAATTAGCTACCATTATACAATTAGAATCTCCTTTACACAATCTCGTGCATAAGCTATAATTCGATTGTTTCATTTCCGTCAAAATTTGAAGTTAAGCCTTCTTAGGTATCGGTATAGAGCATGCAATATGATTTTTTAAATGAAAACCTCCGGCCTGCGCGCGTGATTTGGTACCTCGCGTGGCCTACCATACTCGAACAGTTCCTCATCACATTTGTGCAATACATCAACACCGCCATGGTGGGTGCTTTGGGGAAAAACGCCACGGCCGCAATAGCTGTTACCACGTCGAGCGTTTGGTTTGTAAACGGTATTTTTGCCGCAGTAGGCATAGGCTTTGCGGTACTCGTAGGTCGTCGCATCGGCGAAGGGGATATAGAAGGGGCAAAAAAGGCCGTGCGCCAATCCCTCACGGCAACGCTTTTTGTAGGGCTTATCGCAACGCTTTTGATGCAGTCGATCGCGGGCGGGCTGCCCGTATGGCTAAATGCCGATCCTGTGCTTTGGAAAGACGCTACAAGCTACCTTCGTATCACGAGCTTAGTGTATCTTATGAGCCTCGCCGTTAACGTCTGCTCAAACATCATCCGTTGCGCGGGCGATACGCGCACGCCTCTTTTCTACAATGTGACGATGAACATCATCAATGCACTATTAAATCTGTTCCTCATTTACCCAAGCCGTGAGATAAACCTGTTCGGGTTTTCCTTCACATTGCCCGGCGCAGGCTTAGGCGTTTCAGGTGCGGCCGTTTCAACAGCTGTTGCCATGACATTTACCGGCACAATGCTTGAGCGCGTGCTGTTTACAAAAAAAAGCCTGCCCATCCACATCCCAATGCGCGGAGATTACAGGCCCGATTTTCCTCTATTAAAGACTGTAGCGCGTCTTGGTACGCCCGTGGCGTTTGAGCGAGGCTCCATATCAGCCGGCCAAATCGTCATCACCGCCATGGTGACAGGTCTTGGTAC
>JAEZLG010000019.1 GCA_023435855.1 Bacillota bacterium
TTTGCTTTCTGCTATCATGCTCAAACAGCAAAATTACGAGTCCATACGCTTGTAGGATTTATCGCGAGGACGGTCCTCCGGCCTAATCCGATTTTTCTGCCGAAGGTTCACAGCGTTTTGCCGTCGCATGGCGGCACGGTTCTCTTTGGTGAGCGCTCGGTAGTTTTCGTAGCGCGTTTTATCCAAATTTCCGCTTATAAGTGCGGCTCTTACAGCACAACCAGGCTCTGAGGTGTGCGTACAGTCGGAAAAGCGGCACTTCTTAGCATATGCCTCAATCTCTGAAAATGTTGTATCAATCCCCTCATCCGCACCCAATATCCCGAGTTCGCGCATCCCCGGCGTATCGATGACCATTGCGCCTGAGGGTAACATGCACAGCTCCCGATGGGTGGTGGTATGCCTTCCGCGCGCATCATCCTCGCGTACCTCGCCCACTTGAAGAACATCTTCACCCATGAGCGCGTTGACGAGGCTTGATTTGCCAACGCCGGACGAGCCCAAAAAAGCGAGCGTATTACGAGGCTTCAAAAACGATCGAAATGCCTCCATGCCCTCACCCGTATAAACGCTTAACGCAAACACCTCGGCACCGGGTGCTATACGCATGACCTCAGAAAGGTACATGCTCTTTTGCGCCGTCAAATCAGCCTTTGTGAGTACCACAACGGGAGATGCACCGCTCGCCCAGGTGAGCGCCATATAGCGCTCGAGCCTTCGCGCGTTATAGTTTTGGTTGAGCGAAATCACGATGCACACATAATCAAAATTAGCGGCGATTACCTGTTCTACGCTTATGCGCCCATATCCCGCCTTGTGCCCTCCAAGGTCACTTCTTGAAAACATCGTTTTGCGTTCCAGCGTTTTCACGATGAGACTCTCCCCTGCAGGATTGTAGCTTAAAAGCACAAAATCACCCACCGTGGGAAACGCAACACTCTCAGCTCCTCGAAAATAGTCTCCGCTTTTAGGGCGTGCACGCAAAACACCCTTTTCACAAACTGCCTCGAACTGCTCGCGGTGTGCGCATACAATGCGGCCAATCATCAGTTCTTGCCTTTCAAATTCCGTACCGGCAATTTCACCGGTATAACCCCAGTCCCTTATATCGGACATGTTATTCTCCTTATATATTGCTTAATGTTCTTAAAGCAGGAGCATAGCAAAAGGACGCGGCCTGCCGCGTCCTTATAATAATCAACACGTTAGGTTGTTTGATGCGCCGCGCCTAAGCGCGCCGCGGCTATTCTTTTAACCTGCCTGCGACCTCATTTGATCCGACATCAAACATACCTCCTTGGTGGTGTCATTTTTTTGGTAGGCTCCATGCTGCATTCCTATTATCACGCACAGCCTGCCAAAAACATTCGTCCAATATTTATTTTACCATAGTTTCTCATTTTACGGAAGCGGAGTAAATGTATTTAACCAAGCTTTCTTATTTTTGAATGCGCGGGATATATACCCCATAGCCTTCGCGCTCCATATCCCTTAAGGGCACGAAGCGCACCGCAGCGCTGTTGATGCAGTAACGCAAACCTCCCATATCCGTGGGGCCGTCATCAAACACATGGCCGAGATGGGACTTACCGGATGCACTTTTCACCTCGGTGCGTATACGGCCAAAGGAAAGGTCCACGTTTTCCTTTACGCGATCTTCCTCGACGGGTTTTGAAAAGCTCGGCCATCCGCAGCTTGATTCAAACTTGTCGCTTGACAAGAAAAGCGGCTCACCCGTGACGATGTCCACATAGATGCCGTCGCTGAACTCATCGTAATACTCGTTTTGAAATGGCGGCTCGGTATCAGAAAACTGTGTCACACGGTACTGCATGGGCGTGAGCTTCTTTTTAAGCTCCTCCGCATCGGGTTTTACATATTCCTTTTTCTGAAGCTGCGGCTGGTCGTAGAGGGAGCTGAAATCCACATGACAGTAACCGTTTGGGTTTTTTTCCAAATATTCCTGATGGTATTCCTCTGCGTTATAGAACCCCAAAAGCTTTTGCACCTCTGTCACGACAGGCTCAGCTCGCTTCGCCTTTTCGCTATCAATAGCTGCCTCTATGATAGGCAAATCAGCAGCGTGCTCATAATAGACGCCCGTTCGGTACTGTGTACCGATATCCCCGCCCTGACGATTTAAAAGAGTTGAATCTATGATAATAAAAAAGCGCGTGAGCAGGCTCTCAAGCGTAACGCGTGCGGGGTCGTATTCCACACGCACCGTCTCTGCATGGCCGGTTTTATTGATTTCTTGATATTTGGGGTTCTCCGTAAAGCCGTTTGCATAACCCGCCAGGGTGGACTTCACGCCGTAAACATGCGAAAAATAAGCTTCCACACCCCAGAAGCAGCCCCCAGCCAAGTAGATGACGCGCGTTTTTGCGTCGCTATAATCAATGCCGTTGTTAGGATTTTTGGGCAAAGAGAACATCATACATGAACCTCCGAAATGATCATCTTGGTTTACTTTGGCTTTCATTTTATAATTTCTGCATCTAAAAGGCAAACTATTTGCAACATCGCTGATTTGGAGCCGTAATACGATTGACAAGCTTCCAGAATTTGCTATGCTCAAGGTATATAAACCAGAAATTCATCCGCATAGAAAGGAGTTCTTTATATGATGAACAGCTATAAAATTGCAAATGTCGAGGCGCTCGAAATACTCGATTCGCGCGGCAACCCCACCGTTGAAACGGTAGTGACCCTTGAAAACGGCGTATCAGGTGTTGGTGCTGTTCCAAGCGGTGCGTCCACAGGCACATTTGAGGCTGTGGAGCTTCGCGACGGTGGCCCACGTTACAACGGCAAAGGCGTTTTCCGCGCGGTCAACAACGTGAACACACGCCTATTGGAAGCCGTGCGCGGTTTGGATGCACGCGATACAGCACGCATCGACAACACGCTTATCGCGGCCGACGGTACCGATAACAAGGGAGAATTTGGCGCAAACGCTATACTCTCCGTTTCTCTCGCGGCAGCCATAGCCGCATCAAACGCACTCCATTTACCCCTGTTCCGCTTCTTGGGCGGTACTGCTGCCAACACGCTCCCCGTACCGATGATGAACATCATCAACGGGGGTGCGCATGCCTCCAATAACGTGGATATTCAAGAGTTTATGATCATGCCTACAGGCGCTTCCTCCTTTGCAGAGGGCCTAAGGAAATCCGCCGAGGTATTCCATAAGCTGGGTTCCATCTTAAAAAGCCGAGGATTGAGCACCGGCGTAGGCGACGAAGGCGGTTATGCACCCAATCTCAAAGCAGACGAGGATGCCATCGAGCTCATCCTTGAAGCCATCGAAAAAGCAGGCTATAAACCGCAGGAGGATTTTGTGCTCGCGCTTGACGCCGCAGCAACCGAATGGGTGCAGGAGGACGGGAGCTATCTTCTTCCTAAACAAAAAAAATCGTATACGCCCGATGAGCTTATAACCCGTTGGGCGGAGCTTGCGGGTAAATACCCCATTCGCTCCATTGAAGACGCGCTCGGCGAGGAGGATTGGGAAAACTGGCCGCGCCTTACCAAACGCTTGGGCGAAAAGCTGCAGCTTGTAGGCGACGATCTGTTTGTAACCAACACCTCGCGGCTGAATCGGGGTATCACCGAGCGAAGCTGCAATTCCATCCTCATCAAGCTCAACCAAATCGGTACGCTGACAGAGACCATGAACGCCGTGAAGATGGCCCGCCGCGCAGGCTTCACCTCCGTAATCTCGCACCGCTCGGGCGAAACGCCGGATACGACCATCGCCGACCTTGCCGTAGCTCTCAACACCGCACAAATCAAGACCGGTGCACCCAGCCGCGGAGAGCGCGTCGCCAAGTACAACCGGCTGCTTCGTATAGAAAAAGAGCTTGGCAAATCCGCGCTTTACCTTGGTGGAGGATGCTTCTATTAAGCTTACTCG
>JAEZLG010000022.1 GCA_023435855.1 Bacillota bacterium
CCCTTCAACTTTAATAGCTTGCCGTAGGAAACGAGCGCTTCCTGCACGGTGATGGGGAAGCCCGCACCGTGTATGTCTTTTTTCTGCGGCACGTAACCCATATGGTGCGCGTGACAAAAAATCTCACCGGAGGTGGGTTTTAAAAACTTCAGTATAAGCCGTATGAGCGTACTTTTGCCGCTCCCGTTATCGCCCACAACGGAAACGTACTCGCCGCTTTGTATGTGCATATCGAGGTTTTGAAGCACATACGGCTGCGTTCCCGTATAGGAAAAATATACATTCGACGCATCAATCATGCGGTTTCCTTGCCTTTCGTAAATCTGCGTTCTCATTATAGCGCGCAATGCACGTAAATGCAAATGCGAACCATTTGCACTTGACAGCGCGAAACTCGGAGGGTATCATGGTTTTTGCTAAGGCACGCTAAGCCTAACCATTCGCAATAACGGAGGAAATATGTTAAAAAAAGCGACGGCTCTAAGCCTGATTATTGCCATGTTGGTGCTTTTTACCGCATGCGGCACTGCCGCGAAGGATCATGGCGGAGGAAAGCTTCAAGTGCTTGTGAGCTTTAATGCTATGTTTGAGCTTGTTACCGTAGTGGGGCAAGACCGCGTAAGTGTTACAACAATCGTCCCAAACGGCATGGAGACGCATGATTTTGAACCTAAGGCACAGGATATCGCGGCGCTTAGTAAAGCAAGCGTATTCGTATATAGCGGTTTTAACATGGAGCCTTGGGCGAAGGATGCTGTTTTGTCCGCAAACAATGAAAGCCTTGTTGAAGTAGAGGCAGCAAAGGGTGTGGATCCAATTGAGTTTGAAGGCGGCGGGTACGACCCGCATGTGTGGCTTAGCTTGAAGGCAGTCGAAATCGAGGTCGATAACATCAAGAATGCGCTTTGCGAGGCAGATCCCGACAACGCCGCATTTTATAAAGAGAATGCTAAAACATACACCTTAGAGCTCGAGGCGCTTTATAACGAATATGCAGCCAAATTCGAGACGCTCACGAAGAAGGATTTTGTGACCGGCCATGCTGCATTCGGGTATCTTTGCCGCGAGTTTTCGTTAACACAAATCAGCGTGTCGGACGTGTTTGCAGAAGGTGAACCCAATGCCAAAAGGCTTGGTGAGCTTGTAGAATTCTGCAAGGCAAATGGCATCACCACCATATTCTCCGAGGAGCTTGCAAGCCCCGAGGTATCCCAAACGCTCGCAAACGAAGTGGGTGCTCAAGTGAAAGCCATCTATACCATGGAAAATGCCGAGGACGGCCTTACGTATTTGGAGCGCATGGAGATAAACCTTGCGGAGATTTATGGGAGTATGGCAGGTTAAGCTTTATGAAGTGGACTGCGGGCGGGTATTTACCCGCCCGTAATTGTGTGCTAACATGCAATCAGCAATCTTTTCCATATCTAAATATATTTGAGGGAGTGCGGCCATGCTCGCGGCAAAACGTAAGTATCCATCCCTTTATTCTAATTTAAGCGCAATACAAAAAAAGACGCACTGCCTGTATACAAGGCTTCAAGCCTCCATTGTAAAAAGTGCGGAGCCAATACCGTTTTATAAGCTTCGAGAGAGCGACTTTAAACCCGTGAGGCTTATGGAGCCATGGGGAAGAGGGTATACATGTGCTTGGCTTAAGCTTACGGGCACCGTGCCTAAAGATGTAAAACACCCCGTGCTCGTGCTTGATAACACCGGGGAATGCCTTTTATATAAAGAAAATGGAGAGCCCTTCGACGCGGTTACATTTGTGAAAATCGGCGGCGATTTGCCGCAAAGTACCGGAAGACGCCGTGCAAACGATCTGCCCTTTTCCCCCGGTGAAAGCTTTACCGTGTATGGCGACTGCGGCTTTAACGGCTTTATTCCCATGCAGTTTGATCAAGGCCTGTTTCGCGGTGCGTGGGTGGGAGAAAGAGACGAAGAAACTTTCGCCTACTATTACGATTATCTTGCGCTTTTGCTTCTCGCGGGTTCTACGGATAATATGGAGCTTTCAACAACGCTTGCAGATGCGCTTACGATGTCGTTTAACGCATTTCAAAAAGGAAACAGTGTAAGCGCGCGGGATATACTTGCACCATATTTAAAGAAGAAGTCGGAAGAAGAGCTTCTTTTTACCGCCATCGGCCACGGGCATCTCGACCTTGCTTGGCTTTGGCCCATACGCGAGACCGTGAGAAAAGCCGCGCGAACCTATTCCATCGCTTTAAAAAACATCGAGAAATACCCTTGGTACATCTACGGCACAAGCCAGCCGCAGCAGCTTCTTTGGATGAAGGAGCGCTACCCTACCGTGTTCGCAGGCGTTAAAAAGGCAATTGCGGAAGGCCGTATCGAGGCACAGGGCGGTTTTTTTGCCGAGTGTGACACCAACTTACCCTCAGGCGAATCGCTTATCCGACAGGCGCTTTACGGCAAACGCGTTTGGAAAGAGGAGTTTTCAAAAGAACTAAACATGTGCTGGCTGCCGGACGCGTTCGGCTACAGCGGCAATCTGCCGCAGATATTGAAAAAATGCGGCATGGAATATTTCTCCACCATCAAGCTTTCGTGGAATAAGGTAAATGTATTTCCCTATCGTACATTTTACTGGCAGGGCATTGACGGGAGCCGCGTGCTTGTGCATATGCCCTCCGAGGGGGACTACAACAGCGCCGCGGGTGCACACAACCTGCTTACTGCTAAAATGCGTTACCCCGAAAAGGAGCTTAACGAAGCACTTTTGGTATACGGAACGGGCGACGGCGGCGGCGGCCCCGCCGAGCGGCATGTGGAGCTTATAAAGCGGGAATGGAGCTTACATGGCTTACCGCGCGTAAAGCCGGGCATGGCAGAAGACTTTTTTCATGAGCTTTCAAAAAAAGAGATTAAACACAGCTACACGGGTGAGCTGTATTTAGAAACCCATCAGGGCACATACACAACACAGGGCAAGAATAAGTTCTATAACCGTTTGTGTGAAAGGCTTTTACACGAGGCGGAGGCTGCTTTTGTGATTACGGGGCGCGAAGTTCCAAAGGAGGAGCTCGATGAGATTTGGCAGGAAGTATTGCTATACCAGTTCCATGACATCATCCCGGGATCTTCCGTTAAGCGCGTGTATGACGAAACAACACCTCGCTATGAGGCTATTGTAAAACGACTTAACGGCATCATCGATGAAGCGCTCAAGAGTGAGGCTCAAAAGCCTCTTACGGCGGTCAACCTAACTTCGTTTTACCGCGATGAATATGTAAAACATCAAGATAAATGGTATCGCGCTGAGGTAAAGCCCTATGCAGCTGTGGCTTTAATAGAGGCGGAGGGGGATGCACCGTCGCTTTCCTATACCGAAAATACCATGACAAACGGCATTTTAACACTTACATTCTCAAAAAGCGGCGAAATCAAGTCCTGTAAGCATAAAAACGGCCGCGAGCTTTCGGGCGATTTTTTAAACCGCCTTATGCTCTATCAGGACAGGTTTGTGTACCCATTTAACGCCTGGGATATCGACCAAAGCTACTTTAAGCGAAGCTCTAAGGTACTAAAGGTGCTGTCACACAAAACGCAAATAGACGGCAGGTGTGTAAGAAGGAAAAGCCTTTATAAATTCGGCAAGTCCACCGTTTGGCAGGATATTATATTAGATTTTAACAGCGATACCGTACGCTTTGAAACCGCAGTAGACTGGCGCGAGACATTCAAAATGCTGCGTGCAGACTTTATGCCAAAGGATTACGGCGATACCGTGCGCTGTGAAATACAGTTTGGCAGCATTGAGCGAAAAACCACGGAGGAGAACAGCATCGAACGTGCGCAGTTTGAAATATGCGCGCATAAGTATGTTTCCGTACAAAGCGATCAAGGCGGCTTCGCGCTTATCAATGATTCCAAGTACGGCCATCGCGCCAAAAACGGTAAATTGAGCCTTAACTTACTACGTTCGCCCGTGTTCCCGGACCCAAAGGCGGACAAGGGAGAGCATCGCTTCGCCTACGCATTCTGCCCGTTTGATAAGGAAGATACCCTTAAGCCCGTGCGCGAAGGCTACCGCTTAAATAACCCGCTTCGCATAAGTGCCTGCGGCGAGTTTGAAAGCCTGTTTTCCTCCGAAAACCCTGCGGTTGTACTTGAAACCGTTAAGACGGCAGAGAACGGACGCGGTGTTGTTTTGCGCCTCTACGAAGCACTCGGAAAAGATGCCGTAACAAAGCTTGTAGCCGGTGTTCGTTATAAAAAAGCATTCTTTACCGATATGCTCGAAAACGAGCTCGAGGAAGCAGATTTAAGCGAGCTTCGCTTTACGCCATTTGAGGTGAAAACCATATTTTTGAGCGAGAGGTAATAGAATGGAGCAAAGGCAGCTAAGTGCACAAACACAGCGTATAAGTGTGGTGGCAGCAGGTTTTGGGCAGAACATGGTGCTCACGTTTGTCAGCACTTTTCTCCTGATGTACCTCACGCAGTATGCGTCAATCAGCAAACGCGGTCTTGTTGCGGTCACCGCCATATTGGCGGTAGGCAAGGTGTTTGACGCACTTAACGACCCGGTTATGGGAACACTCATCGACAAAACGCGTACGCGCTGGGGCAAGCTTCGCCCGTACATTTTGTTTTCCGCGTTACCGGTGGCGTTTTTCTCCGCCGCGCTGTTTTGCTTGCCAAATGGTTCTGAAAGCCTAAAGCTTTGGTTTTTCGGTGTATGCTTCTTTTTGTGGGATATCGCCTATACATTATGCGATGTTCCGTATTGGGGGCTTATCGGTGCGGCATTCTCGGAAGGCAGCGAGCGCAACAAGGTCATATCTCATGTGCGTGCGTTTGGCGCAATTGCACTGGGGCTTGCAACGCTCGGTGCACCTTGGCTTGCCAAATTGCTGAGCTTTGTTCCTGAAACAACGGGTAAGGGTTGGAGCCTTGCAGCCATCGTGGTCTCCATCATCGGCATGGGGATGTTTTTGCTCGCATTTTTCAACACCCGCGAAACACGCGTTTACGCGGCGGGGCAGCAGACGAGTCTGAAAGAGCTTTTTTCCACGTTCTTTAAAAATAAACCTCTCTTTTTGGTGCTTCTCGGCTCTGTTTTAGGCTTCGGTCGAAGCATCATACAGGCAGGCGGCGCAGTGTTCGCCGTGATTGCCTATAAAGATGAGGGTTATTTTACACTCATCGGAGGTGCAATCATCGTAGGCATGGCGCTCGCTTCGTTTGTTACTCCGGCGCTTTTGAAAAGAATCAAAGAGAAACCACTCATGATAGGAAGCTCTTTATTTGCGGCAATTGTTTATGCTGTCATGTACTTTTTAGGCTATGAAAACCTGTATGTAATGATGGGGATGATATTCCTGACAGGTCTTACACTAGGTATATTCAGCGTGGTGCAGACAACGATGATTGCGGGTGCTGTGGACTATATGGAAAAAAAGACCGGCATTAGAAACGACGGCATCGCGTTTTCAAGCCTTACCTTCGTCTCAAAGCTAATGGGCTCGCTCGCCATACTGGTGTTTGGTGCTGCACTTGCCATTATCGGCTATGAAAAGGACGTTGCGGTGACGGAAGGCATGAAGAACGCCGTATTTCAAACTATCTCTTTGGTTCCGGCCGTAAGTTGTCTTATAAGCGTAATACCGTTTGCGTTTTATTCACTTGAGGATAAGAAGCAGAATAGGTAAGAAGAAAACAAGAAATCATACTACCTAAAGAGCCTTGTTTTTAATAAGGCTTTTTTATGTTGTAACGGTAAAATCATGGAGAAGGTAAAGCGACAGATTTTCCTTAAAAAAGCTTCGTTATCCAAAATGCACCATCAAAAATCTCGCATAGCAGGGAGCATCTTACAAATACTATGGGAAAGAAAAGCAACTAGTGCACAGGAGGGCAATGCTTTGAAAGCAACAGGTATCGTAAGGCGAATCGACGAGCTTGGACGGGTCGTGATCCCCAAGGAGATCAGGCGGACCCTCCGCATACGTGAGGGAGACCCGCTGGAGATATTCACCGACCGCGAGGGCGAGGTCATTCTGAAAAAGTATTCCCCTATCGGTGAACTGGGGGATTTCGCCAAGGAATACGCGGAATCGCTGCATCAAGCGCTCGGGCATATCGCCATCATCTGCGATAAGGACAATGTGATCGCTTTATCGGGCGGCAGTAAGCGCGAGCTAATGGACAAGCCCATTCACGAGGATGTAGAGCAGCTCATGCGCAACCGTGAGCGTGTAATGCGTTCGCGCGCAAAGGAAGAAACACTTATCAGCATTACCACAGATGAAGAAGCGGATGCGTATTCTGCCCAGGTTGTCGTGCCCATCATCGCCGCCGGCGACGCCATCGGCGCTGTAATGCTATTAAGCCGCGATGAAGGCGTACAGATGAACACCCTTGAGATGAAGGTTTGTGAAACCGCGGCGCATTTTATGGGCAAGCAGATGGAAAATTGAATGTAGGACACAGCGTAGCAAAAAAGTGCCTTCTAACAAGGCACTTTTTTTGTAGCGCGTTTTACATGTTTATGCAGAATTTATCCCAAGTCGACTGCAATTTATCATTTTAAATTGTGCCAATCAGAAAAAAGGTGGCCGAGCATGGGCTTTCTATCGATATTATTATATGAACAAAAACTGAATAGTCTGTAAACTCAACTACGAAGAGGTGCATGCGCGGTTGCGCGTATGCTAAAATAATGGAGTAATCGACAAAATTTTCATCACTCTCGGGTCTTTGATGTGTTTCTGGAGGGTATCTATGCGAAAAACTGCCGCGCTTGTTTTAGCTGTATGCATGTTATTGGTGCTGTTGCCGCCTATGACGGCACAGGCAGCTACTGACTATGGCTGGGTGAGGGTCAAGCTTACCACAAACAATGCGACGACGCTCAAATTCTACACCTCGGGTTCGTATTTTATAGAGGAAAGCGGAGCGGAATTTAAAGGGGGAACGCTCACCGTTACTGCATCGGGCGGCCAAATGACCGTTACCCATTCTTCGGACGGCCTACTTTACACCGGCAGAACACTCTACATACGACGCGCGAGTGTAGACCGCACTGCAGGCTTCATGCAGCTCAACAGCCGCAATTATCTCGGACATTTCTATTTGAAGGTCACGAGCAGCGGCTATATTCAGGTGGTCAATCTTGTGCCCATGGCACATTACCTTTACGGCGTTGTGGCCTATGAAATGAACAACACATACCCGCTCGACGCGCTTAAAGCGCAAGCCATTGCAGCTAAGGGGTATGTGATGAACCAGATGGGCGGCTCAGGCGACTACGACATCGGCGATACTTCCGCCGAACAGGTGTACAAGGGCTATAACTCTAGTTATACGAACGTGATTAACGCCGTGGATTCTACCCTCGGCGAGGTGCTCACGGTGGGCAACTCGGTGCTTCGTTCCTATTTTGCAGCGAGCAACGGCGGCGAAACGAACCTGCCAAGCTACGCCTGGTCGGGCCGTTCCAACGGTGGCTACGGCATCTCCGTAGACGATTATGACTTTTCAAACCCGCTTTCCATCCTTGAAAAGCGCCGCCTGCCGCTTGGGAACGTCGGTGCTTACAGCGGCTCGGACTCGTTTTACACGTTTCTACTAAACCTCGCCTCATCGCAGGCGGGTACGACGCTCAATTATCTCGATTATATTTACAGCGCTGAGGCTCACGATCCGGCATACTCGGGTTGTGTGCGAAACCTTACCCGCGCTACCGTCACGCTTATGGCGAGTATGGTAGACGGTAGCGGCAATGTACTTGCGCGTTCGGATAACCTCACCGTAACATTTAGGCTCAGCGATTTTGTAAACTATGGCATGATGAACAAAACCACGCTTCGCAT
This sequence comes from Bacillota bacterium, assembly GCA_023435855.1. GTDB lineage: Bacteria > Bacillota > Clostridia > Christensenellales > CAG-138 > UBA7707. Next base: position 7,842 of record JAEZLG010000022.1, read on the forward strand.
TTATTGGGGAGAGAATAAAGGCGATGGATATTACTACTTCTACCATGTTCGCTTTGGGCACGGCGTTGGATTAAGCCAAAGGGGAGCGGAGCAGAGGGCAAAATCCGGGCAAAGCTACCAGAGCATACTCGCGTTTTACTACCCCGGTGCATCGCTTTCCTATATGAATTTTCCGGTGCCGATCGATACACCTAACAACGTCAAACTACCCACGGGAGATTATTTAGCTGCCATCACCACGGGCAATGTAAATTTCCGCAAGAAGGCAACGGCTTCAAGCGATAAGATTGCCACTATACCGATAAACTGCGCAATTAACGTATACGGCAGCGCGGATGGTTGGGCATACGCCGTGTATGACGGGAAAGCCGGTTATGTTTCCGAGGACTATTTAAAAT
>JAEZLG010000254.1 GCA_023435855.1 Bacillota bacterium
ATGGCGGCGGTGGAAGCCCCGCGCATGACGGTTGACAGCATCGAGCAGTTTTACTGCTCCGTACCCATGGGTAAAAAGCTCGAAGCGCTTGACCTTCTTTTACAGTACCATAGGCCAAGCTTGGCGCTTGTCTTTGCCAATACCAAGATGATGGTGGATGAAATCACCGAATATTTAGGTAAAAATGGCTGCAGTGCCGAAGGTTTGCACGGTGATATGAAGCAAGCGCAGCGCACGAAGGTAATGGAGAGCTTCAAGCGCGGTAAAACACCCGTGCTTGTGGCGACTGATGTCGCAGCGCGCGGCATTGACGTGAGCGGTATTGAATATGTAATTAATTTTGACATTCCGCAAAACGCGGAATATTATACGCATCGTGTTGGCCGTACGGGCCGCGCGGGCAAGACCGGTAAAGCAGTTACGCTTTGCTGCGGCGGACGTCAGCTTGACGACCTTTTCCGCATCAAGCGCTTTGTGCGCTGTGACATAACGAAGATGAACCTTCCCTCCGCTGCCGATATACAAAGAAGCGGCGAGGAAGCCATACGCGCTGCGATTCGCGACGCCGTGGATGCGGGCGAGTTCAGCCATTTAACCGTTGTGGACGCGCTCGAAGCCGAGGGCTTTTCTATGAAGGACATCGCTCTTTCGGCGCTCCAGCTTTGCTATGGCAAGCCGCGCGAGACTATGAACCTCGCGGAGCCGCGTACTTACAATAAATTCGAGCGCTCCGAGCGCACTGGTTTGGCAGGAAACGTACCTAACCTTGCGCTTAGCATCGGCAAAACGAGCGGCATTGCGCCCGCACACATTGTATCAGCCATCGCCCAGGCATCAGGGCTTACGGGCGGCGACATCGGGAAAATTGAAATTCGCGATGACATCACGCTTGTGGCTGTTCCCGAAAGTGAGCTTGCTAAAGTAATTGCTGCCATGAACCGCTCGAAAATACGCGGCAAGCTGGTTAGCGCTACCGCTTACACCTACAAAAAGCCTGAGTTTCGTCCGCGCCGCGACTATGAGAAGCGTGAATACGGCGACAGGCGCAGCCGCGATTACGGCGAACAAAAGGATTACCGTAAGTTAGCTCCGAAAAAACGGGGGCGGTAGGATGTCACAAAAGTGACTTTCGTCACTTTTGTGAGAATTACAGGGATTGCCTGTGCGTTCCGCACGGCCGGCAATTCCTGAAAAGAAAGCCTTGCTTCGCAAGGTCTTCCGTCGCCACCGCACATGTCGCTGGCGGCGGTTAAAGCCTCCGGGGGCTCCGGCCCCCGAAACCCCCAAGCCTATTTCGTACGCTTAAGCGGCATGATTTCATGCCGCTCTACATTTTTCTCGCATCCTTTGCTATAATAAACCCACCGACAATGGGAGGGCTAAGTCATGGACACTTTTCAGGAGCTTTATGAGCGGCTTTTAGCTGCCTCTGCAAAAAATGATTTAAATTCTGAGCTAGGTGCGCTCAAGGTGGACGAGTTTGACCCGCATCATCTTGATTGTCTTATAAACCCCAAGCGGCATCCGGTTGTTTTAAGAACAGGAGATTGTATATGCGGCATGGAAGAAGAACCGCCCTGCGCCGTAAGGTGCTTGTTTGACGCAATCTTTCGGGATGAGAGCGGTAAGATGAAGATTGACCCGACACGCTGTGTTGGCTGCGGGGATTGTATCGATGCGTGTGCCTGCCAAAAGCTCACCGAAAGCAAGGATATCCTACCCGCACTATCGGCCGTACACAGTGCCAAAGCACCTGTGTACGCCATGATTGCGCCTGCATTCATCAATCAGTTCACCTCAGATGTTACCCCGGGCAAGCTTCGCGCAGCGTTTAAGCGTCTTGGGTTTACCGGAATGCTCGAAGTGGCGTTGTTTGCGGATATACTTACCTTAAAGGAAGCACTCGAGTTTGATAAAAACATCGTTACCGAAAAGGATTACCAGCTGACAAGCTGCTGCTGCCCCATGTGGATTGCCATGATCCGAAAGGTTTACAACGAGCTTATGCCGCATGTACCCGCAGCGGTATCGCCCATGGTGGCGTGCGGTCGCGCCATAAAACAGCTTTACCCCGATGCCGTTACGGTATTTATAGGCCCTTGTATGGCTAAAAAGGCCGAAGCGCGCGAAAAAGACGTAGCGGGTGCGGTGGATTTTGTTTTAACATTCCATGAAATACGCGATGTGTTCGATGCCGCGCGCATTGACCCTTCGAAAATGAAGGAAGATGAGCGCGACCATTCCTCCCGCGCAGGTCGTATTTACGCAACCACCGGCGGCGTGAGCGAGGCTGTGCAGAGAACGGTTGCGAGGCTGAACCCCGATAGACCGATTGCTGTACACGCTATGCAGGCCGACGGTGTGCTCGCCTGCAAGGCAATGCTGAGCGATTTACATGAAGGGAAAATTACGGCGAACTTTTTAGAAGGAATGGGCTGTGTGGGCGGCTGCGTAGGCGGCCCCAAGGTGCTCATCCCTAAAGAGGAAGGCCGTAAAAACGTGTATGAGTATGGTGATAAAGCCGTGTATCAAACGCCTGCGGAAAATCCGTATGTGGTGGAGCTTTTAAGGCGCTTGGGATTTGATACAATCGAAAGCCTTGTGGAGCATAGTGATATGTTTACCCGCGATTTTACAATGTGAAGCGATTATGGAAGAAAAGCAAATTGCGCTCGCAGCAGCTCTCACAGATAAAACCTATAAAGTCGTTTTAAGCGCCCCAACGCAAAAAGGGAGCGCTTTAAAGCTTACCATAAGCCGCAAGGAGAATGGTTTCCAGGCGGAGCGGCGCGTAGGAACACAGGCGTTCCACGAAAACCTCACGGAGTCGGAGGCTTTTGCTCTTATAAAAGAGAGTCTTGGCGAACAGTTCCGCCAGTTGAATGCATGGGACAACGAGCATGAGTACATGGTACGCATTGCGAAAAGCGGCAAGGCGTTTTACACCAAAAACCGCACGGAAAATGCACCAAAAAAGGAAGAAGCACATAACCGCGAGAAGGACTACATTTTGAAGGAAGGCAAGCCCATAGGCCCGCTTGAGGAGATGGGTGTTTTCACCAAGGACGGCCGCGTCGTAAAGTCGATGTACGATAAATTTAAGCAGGTGAATCGTTTCCTTGAAATCGTGGACGACGCGCTTTCCGCACGCGATAAGAAGTTGCCTTTCTCAGCGGTGGATTTCGGCTGCGGCAAATCGTATTTAACATTTGTGCTCTATCACTATTTTAAAGAGATCCGCGGCTTTGAAGACCTCGATATGACGGGGCTGGACCTTAAAAAAGACGTGATTGAGCGCTGCAATAAGACCGCTGAAAAATTCGGCTTTGAGAATCTACACTTTCAGCTTGGCGATATTCGCGGTTTTACGCCCGAAAAGCCTGTCGACATGGTTGTAAGCTTACATGCATGCGATACCGCGACCGATTATGCACTCTATAATGCCATTGCATGGGGGGCAAACTACATATTTTCTGTGCCCTGCTGCCAGCATGAGCTTAACGCACAGATAGCTGCAACCGGCCTCCCCATACTCACGCGCTACGGCATTATTCAAGAGCGCGCTGCGGCTCTTTTCACAGACGCGATCCGCGCAAACCTTCTGACCGCTTGCGGCTATAAAACGCAAGTTTTGGAATTTGTGGATCTTTCGCATACGCCTAAAAACCTACTGATTCGCGCAGTCAAAACAAACCTCAAAGAAGAAACCCGCCGTGAAGCGCTGCGCGAGGCTCAGGCGCTTATGAAGGAATTTCACCTAAGCCCAACTCTATATACCATCTTGGCAGGAAAATTAACCGGTAGGAGCGGATAGTATCCGCCCGTAAGATGGGATACTATCCGCCCCTCCTATGTCATTTTATTAACCTAAATAAATCCGTGTCGGCTTACCGTATACCGCCATATTTTATAGTATGACGGTCTTATTTTTGTACGATCACAATGCACAGCGCTTCGAGCGATTTCAAGGCTCCGAGCTCCCGTATCTAACCTACGGGCGCATTTCCATGCGCGGTTTTCTTGGTCAGAGCGATACCGATGTAGCTTGGACGGACCTGCGCTTACTTCAAGCCTACGACGCTTTTTGCGAGCTGAATTCCGCAAGCGTATATGTTGGGGCTGGCTTTAAACGCGTGGGGAGCGGGCTTCATACCGGACAGTCCGCCCATTATGCCGGGCTTGCGCTTCATATGGCGCAGGGAGCCGGCAGCGTTGAACTTGAGCAGCTACGCCTTCTCGCGGCGGAATCGGAGCTGTTTTCCTATGTGGAACCGAGCCACTTAGCGCCCGTATGGGTGCATGCTGAGATAAGCGCCGCACCGTCCTGTTCCCTTTTGCGTGGTTACCCCCATCTCTCGCGAGGGATGAGCGGGGTGCATGTGTTTGTATTGCAGGATGCGCTTTTGTGCTGCGGTTTTGCTACAGCCCTTACGGGTGTGTTTGACGCCACAACCGAACGCGCGCTGCAGCGTTTTCGTGAGTCTGAAGGGCTTATTATGTCCGCCTCTGCCGATCTCCCGTTTTGGAACAGGTTGATGAAGCGGGCAAAAATCGCTGCGCATGAGGATGACTTTTACCCCGATTCGATATGAGAGGATGATTCCGATTTACTACGATAAAAGCGAAATGAATAGAAGATCTGCTTTCGCGCAAAAGTAGTTAGTAGCGTTATATTTCACCATGTGTTATAATATATTCTGCAAAAAAATGGTAAAAACCATGGAGGATATACAAATGAGTCATCCATTAAAGGGAGCATGTATCATAGGTCAGTCCGGCGGCCCAACCTCCGTCATCAACGCGAGCGCATACGGCGTAATTAAGACTGCGCTTGAAACGTGTGATATCACAAAGGTATACGGTGCTGCACACGGCATCCGCGGTGTCCTCGACGACGTGCTTTACGACATGAGCGCGGAGGATACATCGGAGCTGGCGCTTCTTATGAACACCCCCTCGTCGGCGCTTGGCTCCTGCCGCTACAAACTTAAAGACAGCTCCCAAGACGATACGGACTATAAGAGGATTTTAGAGATCTTCAAAAAATACGATGTCCGCTATTTCTTCTACAACGGCGGAAACGACTCCATGGATACCTGCAACAAAATCTCCAAGTACATGCAGAAGTCGGGTTATGAGTGCCGCATCATGGGCGTTCCCAAAACCATCGACAACGACTTATTCGGCACCGATCACTGCCCGGGCTTTGCGTCTGCGGCCAAATACATTGCCACTACATGCATGGAGCTTTACCTCGACGCACGCGTGTACGATAAGGGTATGGTCTGCATTCTTGAGTGCATGGGCCGTCACGCCGGCTGGCTCACCGGTGCTTCAGGTGTTGCCGCACATTTTGGAATGGGTCCGGACCTTATCTATCTGCCCGAGCGCGTGTTTGATATTGAAAAATTCTTAAGCGACGTGGAA
>JAEZLG010000269.1 GCA_023435855.1 Bacillota bacterium
GCCGATATGGTCGCCCCGAAACTTGCAACGAGCATGCCTATTATACCGGCGGCACGCCTGCCCACAAATGAAGCGCAATTTACGGCGATTACACCCGGCAAAGTTTGCGCAAGTGTTGCATATTCCATAAACTCCTCGCGCGGCATGAGCTTGTTTTTTTCCACGACGTCCTTTTCTATTACGGGAAGCATGGCCAGCCCTCCCGCAAATGTAAACGTGCCCGCTTTGAAGAATATAACAAAGAGCTCCCAAAGTGTTTTAAAATCGGTTTTCTTTTTTTGTTCCAAAAATATGTTCTCCTTATATAAGGTAAGGCGATCCGACTTACGGCTGCCTTTTTATTATAGGTGCAAAGCTCGCCGCTTTCAAGGTGCCCGGCGCAGGTATATGTTGTCCATATCATCAAAAAACAGCTGCCTTTAAGCAGCTGTTTTGATCTTTATCCGGTCTTATTTACTTATGCCTTTTCGCCGTTCTTCCCGTTTAGGTCCTTTGTTGACCCGTTCTTCTTGGGAAAATAGATGTAGGGCACAATGATAGTCACCACGTTTTTGTGACGTCTGAGCATGTGCTCGATGAAGTAGGTGGTCTGGTTGTGGAGGACGTTGTCGTACCAGTTCTTCTCCACGAATTTCACCATGATGACCGACACGTTCTCACCGGGTTTCACTGCGGCTTCTTTCTTTGTGATGTATTCGTTAATGGGCGTTACGATATCTCGGTAAGGTGCTTCTATAATCTCAAGAGGCACATCAATCTCGTTTTCCTCCCACTTCCTTTGAAGCTCTGCGGTTCGCTCCGCATCGGTCGATATGTGCAAAGCTATTACGTTTGAGGATAGCGCGTTGGCGTAGTTAAGCGTTTTCAATACAGAGCGCGTCATGGCGCTCGCCAGCACAATACAAAGGTTTTTATCCGAGCTTGTGCTCTTGTAATAATGATCCTTAAAATCGTCAACCTTGAGCTGCTCGCCAATGTACTCGTAGTGCCTGCGGATATTGCCCATAAGGAGGCTTAAAAGCGGTATAACTACCACCAGCATCCATGCACCGTCCACAAACTTCGCTACAAGCACGATTATGGCACCCACAATTGTCATAAGCGCACCAAAGCCGTTCACAAACGCATGCTGTTTCCATCCCTTGTGGCGCGTCTTAAACCAGCGCACTACCATGCCGCCCTGTGAAAGCGTGAACGAAATGAATACGCCCACTGAATAAAGCGGTATGAGGTAATGCGTGTTCGCGCGAAACAGTGCGATTAAAATGCCCGCCGCGAAAAAGATGAACATGATGCCGTTTGAAAACGCGAGCTTAAAGCCTCTCTGGCCAAACTGGCGCGGTAAATAACCGTCCGCTGCGAGTATGGACAATAGCGTCGGCAGCCCGCTGTACGCCGTGTTGGCGGCAAGAAGCAAAATAAGGGACGTTGCAAACTGTAAAATGTAATACAAGAGATTCTTGCCGAATACCGCCTCACCCATCTGCGCGATTACCGTTTGACCGGCAAGCGGTACTACCTTAAGCGTCATTGACAACAGTACGGAACCGCCGAAGATGAAGATGATTATGCCCGCAAGTATATAGAGCACGCGCTTGGCATTGCGCTTGCTCGGCTCCTTAAATGAGGGCACGGCGTTTGAAACCGCCTCCACGCCCGTTAGCGCACTGCATCCTGAGGCAAACGCGCGAAGTAGCAAAAAGATCGGCGCAATGGTCAAAAGTGCGTCGGGAGTCTGCGCGACGGGAGACTCGGTATATTGAATCGGTGTGAGGTGACCGCTAAAGTACTCAACTAGCCCTGTCACGATGAGCACCATCATGATGAGGATAAATCCGTAGGTGGGAACGCCGAACACCTTAGAGGATTCGTTCACGCCGCGAAGGTTCAAAAGTGTAATGAGTGCAAGCCCTGCGAGCGCGATAAGCACCCGGCTGCCCGCAAGCTCGGGGAACGCAGCCACAAGCGCAGATGTCGCTGAGGAGATGCTGACCGCAACGGTCATCACATAATCGATGATAAGTGCGGACGCCGCCACGAGGGAGGTCTTTTTTCCTAAGTTTTCTGCGGAAACAATGTACGCGCCGCCTCCGCTCGGGTATTCTTCGATGATCTGCGAATACGAAACCACCAGAACCAGTAAAAGTACCAAAATGGGAATTGCGATTACCCCGAGATACGGAATGGCCGCAAAGCCCAATATTGGCACGAGCACGAGCAGTATCTCCTCAATGGCGTATGCCACGGAGGATACCGCGTCGCTCGCCATAATGGGAACTCCCCAAAATGTAGAGAGCTTTTCGTGCGAAAGCTCGTTGTTTTTAAGCGGTCGCCCCAAAAGGAGCTGTTTTATACTCATAATGACCTTCCATACATACTAAGCACAACATGCGCAAAAGTTATGTGCCCACAGGGCGAAATGAGCATTTTTTACGCATACAATTCGCCGTTTGTGGACACGACAACTATCATAACAGGAAAATACATATTGTCAAGGAGAATTTTCGCCTAATTCCGCGGCGCGTAGCACGGATGTAAAAACGCGCGTCAAACAGCCGTCCACAACTGTATTTATGCTTCATAAAGGCGAGATTTATGCGCATGAATACCTGTAAGCTTTAACGAGCCGCCGCGCTTATCTTCACGGCGGCTTTTATAAGCCCTGTATGATTTACCTTTTTAAATATTTTACATGTTTGCTTTCTGCCATCATACTCAATCAGCAAAAT
>JAEZLG010000281.1 GCA_023435855.1 Bacillota bacterium
GCCTTATGTGCGTACCACCCCCTTGTGAGGATTTGGAGGCACGGCATTATTTTTCAAAGCTTCGGGAGTTAAGTGAGAAGCTTACATCGTACGCTTTCCCTAACGTATCCATGGAGGAGCTTTCAATGGGTATGAGCGGGGATTATATGTCCGCCATTATGGAAGGAGCTACAATGGTGCGCATCGGAACGGCGCTGTTCGGCCCAAGGAAATAAGGCGGAGGCAAGGCTTACATATATATACGCTGCGCCGCAAAACTTTCAATGTTTCTTATTTCTCCAAGCGCCAAAAAAATTACAATGGAGGAATAGTATGGAAGGGTTCGTTAAAAAACTGTTGGATTTCATAGGTCTTGAGGAAGCCGAAGACGACGAAATGTACGGCGCCGAAGCCTACGATGAAGAGGTCATCCGCGATGATAACGTCGTGGATATCGGCAATCGCGGCAAGCGTAAGGGTGCTGCCACAAGTTCGAATGTGATCAACATTCCCTCACAGGCACAGATGAAGATGATCGTTTATCATCCCATCAGCTATGAGGACACGCAGAACATCATCGATAACCTCAAGAGCCGCAAGCCTGTTATCGTCAATATGGAGGAGCTGGAGATCGACTGCGCACAGCGCATCCTCGATTTTATGGCCGGCGCCATCTATGCCCTCAACGGCACCATATATAAAGTGTCGCGCGGCATTTTTGTAGTCGCTCCCGCCAATTGCGACGTTATAGGCAACGGGGAAGCTGCAATTTAGTACCGATTTAATCAACATGCGTTTCGTGCACTTTGATTTACTCGGCACAATAGCTCTTTTTTAAACTCATGCTTAGATGCGCGCGCCAATGCCCTTGTCTTTGGCGCGCCGTTCCGTATAGGGAGACTTATATGACGCGAGACGATATCATCCATAAAAAATTCAGCCGAGCATTCCGTGGATACGACCCGGCGGAGGTGGACGCTTTCCTCGATGAAATTGTTCGAGAACTCGATAAGCTTACGCAAGCCTGCTCGCTCGCAGAGACCCGTGCTGATTTGGCTGAGAAAAAGATTATAAAGGAACAGGAACGGCAGAGTTCTAATTCGCATTAAGAACAAAATCTAATTTCTCAGGAGGCCGGCGTGTGCTTAGCGCATCGCGAGCCTCTTCGATTTTTTCATACGCCTCACCGTTTTCGCAGATACTATTTTATCTGCGTCATGGGAGGCGTTCTTCGTGTTATTGCAAAACAGGACTTATTTTGGCCTTTTGAGTGTACCGCTCAATGCTGAGGCGATGGAAACACACGCATCTGAGATTGCGGCGCTTCGTACGCGACAAGCGCGGCAACAGGAGATTGCGGCTTTCCCGCAAATCGGTACAGACAGGCGCATGCTCAAAGCGCTCTATAAGCTTACGCTCGAACGCTATGAAAAGGGAAAAGAAATTCCACCGGCTGCAGAAAGATTGCGCGACGAGTTTTACATTGTGGAAAAAAACATCATCGCCGTGCGAAATAACCTCGATGAGATTACGGAAGCGCGTCTTCCCGTGTGCGCGCAGGGCGAGTACGTGGGGCTGCCGCATGTGTATCGCATAGCTGCAGCCATGGTAGGACATAGGGAAGGCCGTGTGGAGGAAGCGTTTCTTACGGGCTTTTTAAAAGCATTCCAAAGTGTAAGGCCGCTTACCATGCGTGAGCTTTGGCTGATGCCTAATATGCTTAGGATTGCGCTCATAAAACTTCTGGCACTTGAAGCCGCGGCCGCCTATGACGTCGTCGAGCAGTACGATCGAGCGCAGGCGGTTCTCGAACAGCTTTTAAAGGAGAAGCCCGAGCAAAAGCAAGAGGCGATCTTTGAAAAGCTTGCACTTTCAAAGAACCCCGCAAGTGCGGATTTTCTTATAAGCCGGCTCGAGGAGCGTGACGAATATGCGCTCCTACAATCGCTCACAAACTGCCTTTGTAGAGAGGATGCGGATTTTGAAACTCTCATGACGCGGAATCGAAGCCTGCTGTCATCCTCATCCGTGCGCGTAAACAACGCCATCGCAAGCCTTCGGTTTTTGGATGGGATAGATTGGCCTTCCCACTTTGAAAGCTACTCGATTGTAGAGCGCATTTTGCGGGAGAAAAAGGAGTATAAAAACATGGACACCGCGACGCGCGCTTATTACCGCGCGCAAGCGGAGCGTGCGGCAAAGAGGCTCAATGTGGCGGAAACGGTGGTAACCCGTACCGCCGTGCGTTTAACCGAAGGTCGCGATGGAAAGCGCGCCGAAGCCGGATACTACCTTTTCGGAGAAGGACAAACAGAGCTTTTCTCATCCCTTAGGCCTGATAAGCATTACACGAGTTTTACGCAAAAAAAGAGACTGATGCTTTATCTCGCGTTTGAGGCGGTACTTACTGCGGTACTTGCTCTTTTGTGCATGCCGCTTGGTTTTGCGGGTGTACTTTTAAGCCTTATTCCTGCGTGGAGCCTCGCACATTGCACGGCGGTGTTCTTTTTCTCCCGCGCTGTTCCCGTGCGCCGTATACCGCGCATGGATCTGCGCTCGGGCGTAACGGAGGAGCATAAAACCCTTGTCGTGGTGCCGACGCTTGTGACAAGCGAGGGATCGGTACGTTCGGGTCTGGAGCAGCTTGAAACGCACTACCTGGCAAACCCTTATAAAAACTGCTTTTTTGCCATATTGGGGGATTTTAAAGACGGCGACGCCGAGGAAAACGAGGGGGAAGCGGAGTTATTAGAACTTGCAAAATCCATGACAGCGGCGCTTAATAAAAAATACGCAAAGGAAGCTCCTGTTTTCTTTTATTTGCACCGCAGACGGGAGTGGAACACGCACGACAACCTCTACATGGGGCGCGAGCGCAAACGAGGTGCGCTCATGGACCTTGTTAACCTTCTTACAAACGGTAACGATGAACCTTTTTTATTGATAAGCGACCCGGTGCCTGTGGGCTTAAAATACTGCCTTACGCTTGATGCGGATACGCTTTTGCCCCGAGAGGCGCTGCTTGAGCTTATAGGCGCTATGGCACACCCTTTAAACAAGCCCGTTGCCGATCGGTATGGCGTGATACGTGAGGGCTACGGCGTAATCGCACCGCGCATGCGCTCGCTTGCCTCGGGTGCAGCAAAATCAAGGTTTGCCCGGCTCGTATCAGGCGACTTCGGCCTTGACGCATATTCCGCTGCCGCAGGCGAATTCTATCAGGATGTTTTCGGCGAAGGCGTATTTGGCGGCAAGGGCATATTCGATATCGAAGCGTTTCAAAACGCATTGACCTATTGGATACCCGACAATGCAGTATTGAGCCATGATCTTTTGGAGGGCTGCTTTTTAAGGGCGGGCTTTATGGGAGATGTTGCGCTCTATGACAGCGAACCGACATCCTTTGTCTCGTGGTGGAAGCGGCAACATCGGTGGCTTCGCGGCGACTGGCAGCTGATTACGTTTTCGTCAAAACGGCTTAAGGATGCGGCGGGTACAAAACTGGAAAGCCCGTTAAGTTCGCTTTCCCGCGCAAAAATGATTAGTAACATGGCAAAAAGCCTCGTTTTGCCGGCGGTATTGTTGGCGCTTTTGTGCACACCGTTTACGGGCTTCGGGCTTTACAGTTTATTAGCGCTTCTGGCGATTTTAGATGGGCTTCTTATTGACTTTATCGTGCTCTTGTGCTCCATCTTCGGAAAAAAGAGGCAGGATGATCCTTCGGGTGCGCTCAGGGAGCAGTTTGTGCCGTTTGTGCGCGCTGTCCTCACGCTTATGACGCTTCCCTACGCTGCATATAAAATGCTCGACGCGGTCGTTCGAACGCTTTATCGGGTACATCGCTCGCATAAAAAATTATTGGAGTGGCAAACCGCGGCACAAAGTGCAGGGCAAAAGCTTTCAACCACGATAAGCTATTATAAAGCGCTATGGGTTTGCCCCGCTGTCGGCGCGGCTTTGGTTTTTATCGCACTTTTTTCCAAAGCACCGCTCTTTTCAATACTTCTTGGCATAACCTTCCTCGCAGCACCTTATGCCGTGATGCGCTTTGACCGCCCGTATGAAGAGGAAGCACTCAACGAGGAGGAAAGCGCGTTTATAAACGAAACTGCACGCGCCACATGGCGGTATTTTGAGACTTTTTGCGATGAAAAAAGCGCTTATCTGCCGCCCGATAATTTTCAATGCGTGCCGTGGAAACCGCCTGTGAGGAACACATCGCCCACAAATATAGGCATGGGGTTACTTGCTTGCGTGAGCGCTTATGATTTGAAGTTCATCGATGCAGAGGAGCTCAAAAAGCGGCTAAATCTTATGCTCACAAGCATCGAAGCATTGGAAAAATGGAACGGGCACCTTTACAACTGGTATGAGCTTCAAAATAGAAGCGTATTGTCGCCGCGTTATGTTTCAACCGTTGACAGCGGCAACCTCGCGGCATGCCTTCTTACGGCGGAGCAGGCGCTTCTTCAACTCGATGTAAAGGATGCAAGTAATCTTGCTGCACGCTGCCGAGCGCTTGCTATTGAGATGGATTTTACGGCGCTCTACGACCGCGAAAGGTCACTGTTCCATATTGGGTTTGATGCATCCAACGGGGTCCTATCAAAATCTTGGTATGACCTGATCGCTTCGGAGGCGCGGCTCACAAGCCTTATGGCAATAGCCCTCGGGCAGATTGAAAC